>JAZSCI010000018.1:0-10891 GCA_045602865.1 Acutalibacteraceae bacterium | reverse complement strand
CCCCCAGCCATCCGTTTTTCTCCCATACAGGAGTGTCTGTGGGCTTTCCCTGAAAATTATTGAGGATAGTCCTGCACATAAGTCCGTGAAGCTTATTGAGCTTCTCTTCCGATGAAGAAAATCTACCCGATTGCTGAACATCATTGGCAATACGATATATCTCCACATCCTTCGCAGAAAGATTTTTGGAATAATTCTCTATAAGTATATACTTAAAGCCTTTATAGCTGAATTTGGGCTCACATTCCACAAGAGAACCATTTCCTATAAAGGAATCCTGCTGAATGTAGCCAAGAGGCCACCAATTACCGTCTCTGCCCTCACCCTTACCGATTTTCACGGGCAAGCCCTTTGAATCAAGGGTTTCCGAATAGGTAACAAAAACCTCTTTGCCCTCGGGAATGGCAAGGTTCAGTTTACACCAGCCTGTCACCATTTCAGGGCAGGTAATCACTAAAGTGCTTTCATCCTTACGGAAGATTTTTTCGGGTACCAGAGTATTTATTCTTCTTATAGGAGGCATATTCTGTCTTTTCAGTACCCCTGAAGGTCCCGACACAATCTCTGCCTTATACCAATTTTTCCCCATAGTCCGAAAATCGTGAGTCTCACCATAATATATACTGTTTTTCTTAATTACTCCGTCAAGGGTGTACTCCCAGCTGTCATCCGTACACACCGAGAGCATTTCACCGCCCTTATATGAAATATCAAGGTCTGCAATAAGCTGAGGTACACTTCTCCATACTGCCGTATCCCATTTCCAAACATTTGTGGTTTCGTTGTAAAAACCGTTTCCAAGCTCAACAGTAATCTGATTCTCACCCTCTTTAAGAAGATGTTTAACATCAAATACTCTATAGAGAACGGTTTTACTGTACTGGGTATGTGCAGGATTAAGCACACTGTCATCAGGAAGTCTACCGTTTATTCTGAGTTCAAAAAAGCCGAGACCGCATATACATATTTCAGCCTTATCAACGATTTTCTCAACAAAAAAGCTTTTTTGAAACAAGGGAGAACGCCTGTCCTCCACGCCCATATCCGCCTGTATCCAATTACCCTTCCATTTATGTATCATTATCCACAACCTTCAGAAGCTTAATTGTCTTGATTTCCCATGGAGCAAAATGCAAAATTCCATTTTCAATCTTTTCTGTATCATTACCCAATAAATCAGTCTCACAGCATACAACCGAATTATTTACGGATATTTTTCCTTCTGTACTGTTGTCGGAATAATTACAGAATCGCATAAGCAGATAATCATTTTCAGGATATGCTGCAGTCATTATGACACTATCATCGCAACCCTCAAGCTGAGCAAACTGAAGCTCCTGCAAATCGCCCTCGCCACCTGCAATTTTCGCTACAACGGGTGGATAGTTGTATGATACGGCAATCTTGTGAAGTTCTGTATTTTCGAGAGTACTGTCAAACGGCACAATCGAAAACTCATCATCATAAACACCATCAAGTATTACTGTACCGCACATATACTCGTTTGAATACACCAAGGGAAGGGAAACCTTATTACCTCTCACAACAGATCCCATACAACCTCTGTTCATAAAGGCAACACCCATATTCTCATCTCTGAGACATACCCAATATATTCCGTTAAGATATGTAGATGAAGCAAAGGATTCCTCAGGAGAAACCTCCTCATCAATGATTATTCTGTCCTTCTTGTACCAGTAATCCTCCGTAACTCTTACTGCACCATTCCACTCCGATACGGAATATGGCTGGTCACGGAACATCTTACGGGACTTATCAAGAGCAAGGGACATATTGAGGCACAGCTTATTTTCGTGAAGATGTCCGTTTACGGTAATGGATTTCTCCAATCCCGCCTTATCTCCGATAAGGCCGATTTTTTCATTATTAATCCGGAATCTTGTTTTGCAATCAATTCTCGGAGAGTCGCCCCTCAGCTTCATAACGAGCTCACATTTAACTGTTGCCAAATTAAAGTTAAAGGTGGCGTCCGCACCGTTTTTCTTTATATCAACAGACCATTCACCTGTTGATAAGCAAGGCTTTTCATCAACATATGCACTAAAGAGAGACTCATCCTTATTATCAACAATCAGTCTTCCGTTTTTATCCTTGATAAAAGCAATTCCCTTGTCGGTCAGAGCAATACTGTAGCAAGGTGTGGTAATAATTCCACTATCCTCATTGAAGTCGTAGGAATAAACCGTGTCATTACAAGCAGATATTCCCGAAACCGTAAATTCAGGCAGAACAACGCGAATCTCCCCTACATCTGTCTCAACCCACTCATCCACAGGGAAGGAATGTGTGTTAACTGCAAGAATACCGTTTTCATCCTTTTTGGCAAAATTACCCGATATATGTTCCAGAGCTTTTCCGAACACTTTCTCCGAAGCCTCAAGGGAGGCGGGTATAAATCTACGGGAAAGGTCAAGAAGTCCGCATATTGTAACATCATGGTGCTGTGCCGCAAGAGCATATTTCCAGGCATCATCAATGGCTTCTCCATGAACCTTATCACCGAGAAGCACAGAAAGAGCATTCAACCTCTCGCCACGGACAGCCTCAACCTCTGCTTTTCGTACACCGTTGAAAATTTCGTTTCCGCAATAGCCCCAGGGCATCTGTACATGGAAATCGTTGTCCGTTGTGGCAAGTACATCCTTTGCCTCTCCGTAAAGTGAGGGAATATCCTCCAAAAGCACATACTCATAATTATCCTTAGTTTCAATATGTGCAGTAACAGGCTCAATTGACTGTGTCAGGTCATCGTAACGTGAAGCAAGCAGAGGAGAGTATTTTTCAAACATTTCCTCAAATTCCTCAAGGGTAATCTGCGTTGTTTCGGGGAGTCTTGAAAGAATCCAGTTATCAACCGTAGTACAGTTATAGCCTCTACCCTGATTGTCATAAGTAGGAACAGCGGGAATTTCCGTACCATCGCGACCAATCCATCTGCCCCAGGCAGAATCAAAGGTACGGGGATAGCCGTATCCCATAACATGAGAGCGAAGTATCGCCGCCTCATATCCGCATTTTTTTATAAGCTGAGGAGTCTGATTGTTGAGTGCAAATTCCGAAATAGCATAAACCGTAGGAGTCTTTCCGAAATATTGGAGATTAGTCCTTATGGCATAGGTAAGCTGTCGGACATTGGATTCCTCCGAAATAGTCAGCGAAAGAGGTTGTCCGTAGGTAGTAGCACCAAGTCCCACCCTATCGGGATACTCCTCGATAAATTTTCTGATAAGCTCCACAACCTCGGGTTCACATCTTGAAAACTCATCAAAAGTAAATGATTCGTAATCAAGACCTATTCTAAGCTTGGGATATTTCTTCATCCACTCAAAAAGTGTCATAATACGAGGCTTTACCTCATTCTTCCAAAGCACATATCCCCCATGCTCGTATGTAAGAATATAAAGCTTTTTCTTATCCAAAAAAATCACATCCTTTTAAAATTCGGTATCGGTAATTCTTTCAATTTCAATTGATTGGGTTTCAAGAGTCCGCGGCTTATTTTCATCAAGAACAATAAGCCTTCCTCCATGCTCGTTTCCGTATGTAAAGTATCCTGCACCGAGTGTCTGGTACAAATCAATACCCTGAACATTAATATGAAAATCATTAACATGGTCGTGACCGAAGAAGGCGGCAAAAACATCACCCTTCTTTACCCAGCCCTCAAGCTGACCTCTGTAATCTCTGTCGGGATTGGGCGGACAAGGACATTCTCTCACTCTGCCCTCAATAATACCATCCATTTTGTAATAGCTTCCGCCTCTTTCAAAGGTATAATCATCATTTTCAGTAACCTTCTTGCAGTAATCAAGCTCCTGCTGAACGGGAATATGCTGGAAAAGAATTGAAGGTAAAGGCTCTCCGCCGTTTTCCTCCCTCAGCTTATCCGAGCATCTTTCGTACCATTGAAGCTGGTCACTGTGCACACAGTCATAGCGGAAATCCCCGTCCTCTATCTGCTGATAATCGTTGGAATCCATAAGATATATAGCAAGCGCATTGCGGCTTCCGTCACTGCTCCTGACTGTCACACAACAGTTTCCGCAGCCGTATACATCTTCATCGTTAAGATTTGAACGGCAATTTTCATATTCCATATACTGAAGCATCTGGAATTCAAGATGGAAGCCGATTTCGGCATCGTGATTTCCGAAAACAACACAAAGGGGAATATTTCTCTTTCTGATGGGCTCCGTAATTCTTCTTATGGTGCTCTGTATGTAATCGTATGTAAACTCTTCCCAATAACCGCTTACGTTATCGCCACCGAAAACAACAAGGTCAGGGTGTGTCTTTTCCACAAGCTTCTCAATAACATTAACGGTTTCCAGATTTTTATGCTCGGGAATGTCTCTGTTTTCATCATCATCCATTACAGGCTCCACACAATGTATATCCGTAATGTGAAGAATTCTGAATTTGCCGTCATCCCCAAATTTCAGGGGTGAAGGCTCACCCCTTTTGAATTTGTCTGTCTGCCACTTTTTTGGTTTTCCTGTTGCCATAATTTACTCTCCCTTCAGAATGCCCAATTTCCGTTGCGGAACACGGGATATGCTTTGCCATCCTTGTAGCCCGTAATCTCCAGATCTGCCGCACCAATCATAAAATCAACGTGAATCATACTGTCATTTATACCTAACTGATGACATTCCTCAAGGGTTTTATCCTCAAAGCCGTCAATTGTATCACAGAAGCCTCTGCCTAAAGCAACGTGACAGCTTGCATTTTCATCAAAAAGGGTATTGTAAAAAAGAATACCCGTGTTTGCAATAGGACTGTCATAGGGAATGAGAGCCAGCTCACCAAGATACGGAGCCCCCTCATCCATAGAAAGCATTTTGTCAAGAAGGTCCTTGCCCTGAGCCGCCTCCCAGCTCACAGCCTTTCCGTCCTTGAACTCAATTTTAAAATTGTCTATAATCTGCCCCTGATATGAAAGCGGCTTTGTCGAAACCAGAACGCCCTCAGCAAAGCCTTTTTTCGGTGAAATAAATACTTCCTCGGTAGGAAGGTTGGGATTAAAGAAATTACCAGAAAGAGTTGTTTCTCCGCCTCCGCACCAATGTCCCTCAGGAATAAGAGAAGCCTTGAAATCGGTACCGTTTGAGCTCTTATATTCAAGATAATCAAACTTCTTCTCATTAAGGTATGCCGTTCTTGATTTCAACTGAGCATTGTGCTTTTGCCACTCCTCCTCAGGGTTGTTGTCCTTTGTAACATAAACCGTCTGAAGAATAGCATCCCAGAGCATATTGTATGCCTTGTTTTTTGTTTCGTTAGGAAAAACCTTTTTCGCCCAGGCATAGGATGGCACAGCCGCAATACACCATTGATCCTTGTTTTCAAGCGCATCACTGTACTTCTTAGTAATTTTATATCGTTCTATTCTTGATTTCTGCATCTTCTCCTGATTCACACCGTTAAGTCCGTCAGGATCTTCACTTTCAATGTAAATTCTGCAAGGAATTTCCTCAACCATCTGCTTGAGTCTTTCCTCCTGCCAAGGATAAACCGTGCTCAGAGTTTTAAGGGAGCGATACTTGTAATCAAGCTTTGTAACCGCCTGGAAGCTCCAATCTACCTCTACCCTGGAAGCACCCGCCTTGTAGCACTCACCTACAAGTATGGTAATAAATTCATGCTGGTCAGCCTCACAATAAATTTTTACAGGCTGTCCCTTTTTTATATTAGCACCGACTCTTGCAATAAGTCGGGCATATTTTTTCTGCATTGTCTTTGTCAAAAATATTCCTCCTGAGTCAGTAACAAGGCTCCCTTGCGCACAGACAAAAGCGGAGTCACAACACAAGCCCCATTACAAATTGATTTATGTATTACATTTTAACATATATAAAAAACCAATGCAACGGATTGCTGACATACACAATTGCCTAAAAATCAATGGTATTTCTATGTAAAATCCCAAAACACTTGTTTTTCTATGTTAATAAAACAAAAATCCGCCCAAAACGGAGGACCACCATAACAGTGTTCCTCCGTTCCGTCGCCACACGGCGAAAGCATAACCGATAATCCGATGATTATCTTTTCACTCTGGTTATATCAGGTTATTTTACACTACCGTTTTCATAAGCCTGAATCATCTTCTTAACCATCTGACCGCCGATACTACCGGCCTGACGAGAAGTAAGATCACCGTTATAACCCTGCTTAAGGTCTACACCAACCTCTGAAGCAGCCTCCATCTTTACCTGATTGAGAATCTGCTTTGCGCTTGCCTTAGAATCTGCAGGCATATTGTTGCTTCTTGATGCCATTTTCTTTCCACTCCTTTTTTCGAAAGTTGCGTTTGCCCTATTATTATGGAAGGTTTATTTAAATATATTTATTGAAAAATTTAACAAAAAAACTCACCATCTGATTGTAAGCTTAAACAAAGCAATTGTGATGAATTTGACAAAGGATGTACTGTATGCTACCATACGGATTGTAGTACATCGAAACATTTTTTGTTTCGTAAAAGCCAATTTTCGGCTAAAAGGGGTATTGATATGGAAATGATGTCGCTGATTAAATATTTAGTATTTCTTCCCTTCTTTGTGGTATTTATGATTACACTTATGGGATACCTTATTGCAGGCTACAGAAAGGGCTTAGGAAGGTCTCTGCTTTCTCTGGTTGCCACAATTATTGCAACTGTTCTCAGCTTTCTGTGTGCCAAGGGTGTAAGCCGTGTTGCTACTGAGCCCGTAGTCGCTATTCTGCCTCCCGAGCTATTGAGCGGTTTATCAGAATTCGGCACACTTGGTAACACCTTAATAGAATCCGCTTTGCAGGTAGTTTTCTCCTTCCTGTTTTTCGGCGGATTTTTTGTAATCATTCTTTCAATTCTTAAATCCATAAGCAAAAGAATGCCTATGGGTAAGCTTGAGGCTTTAAACAAAGAGACTGCAGGCTCAAAAATAGCAGGTATGGGTATTCGTACTATTGATGCTGCTCTTGTAACTATGATGCTTCTTCTGCCCTTGTACGGCACTGTAGCTATGGCAGCACCATCTGCCGCCTCATTGATGCGTATGACAGAGAGCTTTTCAACTATGTCTCAGCAGCAATCAGAGTACTACCCCGAGCAGGACATAAACGACTTTGAATCCGAGTCCGAATATGACTCTGAATACGGGACTGATACTGATTCTGAAGCCTTACCTCAAGAGGAAAGCATTCCCGCGGCAGATGATGTGGAAATCATTGATCTTCTGGAAACACTTGAAAACCACCCGATCCTTTTACCATATAAATATGGTCCCGCAGCCTGGGTTTATTCAGGTCTGTCAAGCTTTTCTATGAACGGGCAAACAGTAAAAATTGCTTCTGCTGTCAATTCCTTGGAGGGTATGCTGACTCATATAAATGTCTGTGTAGAAGCCTTTCAGGCAGAGGATACCGAAAGGGCGGTTGGTGCTATCGGAGAGCTTATTGACTACACCCGTGAAAATGTAATCCACCAGAAATGGAGCTACAGTATGGTAATGGCTATGGTGGGTGAAATGGACACTATGATATCAGAATACTCGGGAGAATCAGCAGGCGAGGAAGAGCTTACCCGGATGTACAATCAGCTGAGACCTCTCCTTGATATGTCCTATGAGGATTACACAAAAAATGCCGAGGCGGCACTTGATTTTGCAGCCTGGCTTGTAGAAATGTTCAGTCAATACGGTGAGAGCATCTTCACCACCGAGGGAGAGGCAATACTCGGAAACGAATTGTATGTCCGCTTCGGTAACCTTCTTAACACCTCCGAACAGACAATCGGCTTTAAGCGGGTTATATTACAATCCTATGCAGATATGATGTTTAATACTCTTCCCGATCCTGCTGATACCAACAACACTGAGTATTATCAGGCACGTGAAGGAATCCCCAACTCGGGTGCAGAATTCATCAACAAATACTTCGGCGATGGTTTTGTTCCCGAAGAAGACCGTGCCGCCGAGGCAGCCGTATTCATTGCTCTTTTTGGCGGTGCAGATAGCCTTGATGCCGCTGAAGCCTTTGTACGCCACCCATTCTTCGGTGCTGATGCAGTTTTAGAGTGTATGGATGAAAATCTGTACATCAATATGGAAGACCAATATATGGGACAACAGTTAGCCGAAAGCTACCGTGCGCAGGAAGCGTATAATTATTTTGATAATGAGCTTAAAGGCTATGATGACACTCCCTTGGAATACGGCTTCACCTTCTCCGATGTTGTACGCAACTATCTTATCTACGAGCTTGGCTTCGAAGAAGGCTACGGATATTATCCCGATGATCCGTATGCTAACAACAGTAACGGTCTTTCATCATTTAATCCCAACGACAACAGCATTGTAACCCTCAAGCCCGGTGCATACGAAGAAATACCCGTAGTGCAGGAGAACTATTAAAGACATAACAGCAAAAACAGAGAAGCATAGTTGTTTCTCTGTTTTTTGTTTTGTTGCGGCAAGATCTCTCCCTATGCCTTGACAAAAGCCATAAGGTATGGTACAACAAATCATATACTGAAATAAAAGAGGTCATTCTATGCTTACACGAAAGCTTACAATAAACGATTTAGAGCAATTTTCTCAGGTATCCTCTACCGCGTACATTCACAATGCTGATGAAACAACATTTGAAGAGGATATGGAAATTTTCGGTACCTTTGCCGATGATGGGATTACTCTCGTTTCACAGATAGAAAGTGATTTCAGAGGTCTCGTTTACTGCGGCAAAAGACTCACCTGCCTTGCAGTAGGCGGAGTTGCCTCAAGGCCCGAGCTGAGAAGACTGGGCGGTGTCAGGAGAACCTTTAATGCAGTTCTTCAGAACGGCTACGAAAAGGGCGCAGTAGTCAGTATTCTTCATCCCTTCTCAATAGATTATTACAGAAAATTCGCATACGAGCCCGTATTCAAATATTTCCATATTACCACTCCCTTCAAAACCTTTGAAAAAATCGAAAGATTTTCAGGAGTCACCCTTGCAACACAAAAGGATTTCCCCGCTCTTTCGGAGGTTTATCACTCTGTTGCAAAAAAATGGAATATGATGTTTACCCGCGATAAGGAAAGCGCTTTTATGCTCACACCCTATCAATCAATGCAGTATCTCTACTACATCAACGAGGGAGAGGACAAGGGCTTTGTTCTTATTACCCCCCACAGACCTACATTTACAATAAATGTAAATGAGATAGTTTTCAGTAACAGGTCTGCTCTTTTGAAGCTTTTAGGCTTCCTGAGAACCTATGAAGGAAACTACAACACTGTGGTTTTCGATAAGCTTCCCTTTGCTTCACCTGTTTTCAATATGCTTTGCGATGAAAACAAGCTTATGGAAAGAAAGCTTCTCTACGGCGGTGCTGCAAGAATTATAAATCTGCAGAAGCTCCTTGAGGAAACCGAATACCCACGGGAAAAAGGCTCGTTTACCATTCTTGTTAATGATGCCCAGCTTCCACAGAATGACGGAATCTATACGGTAGAGTACGAAAACGGAAAAGGCACCGTTTCACGCGCATATACAGATAAAATTGATATTGAAGCCGATATTCTTCCTCTTGCCCGTATAATTCTCGGAAGAGAAGGACTTACTGCCGATGAGCTTGAATTCATTCCCGGAATAACCATAAAGGGAGATTCCAATGACTTTTTAAGAGCATTCCCCAGGCGTACAACCCTCTTTTATGAAGGCTTTTGATATATTTTTATCATTTTAGAATTATTTTTTACATATAAGCAATCTGTCGGATGGTATTTCTGCACAATCCGGCAGATTTATTTTTGTAAATTTTAGCTAATAAATAGAACTTATTGTCAAAGACAAAAAACTTCTTGCACCTTTTTTCGCAGGTATGGTAATATATAATAGACAAAAAACGGGTACGAAACTAATTATAATTTTTTTAGGAGAAATATTATGGTAAAAGTGCTTAAATTCGGCGGTAGCTCACTTGCAGATGCCGATCAGTTCAGAAAAGTTGCTGAAATTATCAAGGCAGAGCCCGAGCGCAGATATGTTGTAGCATCTGCTCCCGGAAAAAGATATTCTGAGGACATCAAGGTTACAGATATGCTCTACGATTGCTACAAGCTCGTAAAGGCAAACCAGCCTATTGATGATGCCTTCAGCCTTATCGAAAACAGATATAACGAAATAATCAAGGATCTTAAAATCAAGCTTTGGCTTCAGCCTGAATTTGACAGAATCAAAAATGCTATTGTTCATCATGCAGGTCGTGACTACATCGCATCCCGCGGTGAATATCTCAACGCTATGGTTCTTGCAGCATATATCGGCTATGATTTTATTGATGCTGAAACAGGTATTTTCTTCAAGGAAAACGGCACTCTCGATGAGGATAAGACAAACGAGGAGCTTACTGCAATTCTTTCAAAGCACGAAAGAGCAGTTATCCCCGGCTTCTATGGTGTTATGCCCAACGGAACAATCAAAACCTTCTCCCGTGGCGGCAGTGATATCACCGGCTCAATCGTAGCCCGTGCTATAAAGGCTGATATCTACGAGAACTGGACAGATGTTTCAGGTATGCTTATGGCTGATCCCCGTTGTGTTGAATCTCCCCGCGTTATTTCCACAATCACCTATGCAGAGCTTCGTGAGCTTTCATATATGGGCGCTACCGTTATGCATGAGGATGCTATATTCCCCGTTCGCGAAATGGGTATTCCGATTAATATCAGAAATACAAACAGCCCTGCCGACAGCGGCACAATGATTGTTCCCACAGTTGAGAGCAACAAGGTCGATACCGTTATCACCGGTGTTGCAGGTAAAAAAGGCTTCTCTGTTATTGCAATCGAAAAGGATATGATGAACTCCGAGGTTGGCTTTGGCAGAAATGTTCTTGAGATTC
>JAZSCI010000017.1:0-31780 GCA_045602865.1 Acutalibacteraceae bacterium | reverse complement strand
GTATGAGCTTGCCAGAGAAAAGGCAGCCCAGGCAGCATCTTCTTCGGGCAGAAGCTCATCAGGCAGATCCTCCGGCTCCGGAAGTAATGGTGGAAAAAATAATGATAAATCTGTTTCAACCCCGAGAAATTATGATGAGTTTTGTGCCAAAACAGGCTACACAGGTATTATGACAGAGACAGAGTACCTTTCCAGTCCCACTGCTATGGATAAATATTCAACTTATCAGAAGTATCTTAATGCCATGTATAAGAAATATGGTTAAGAGGTGCGCCGATGAAAATACGAGTTACTGAAAAAAGAGTAAGTATTACAGAATATACACCCGTTAATTATGGTGAATATTGTGTGAATATGTGCGAGTTTGAATTGCCTGAAAGCTTCGAGGGCTTAACAGTCACTGCAGTGTTTGATGGTGTGCAGATTCCTGTTATTAATAATATGTGCCTGATTCCTATGCTTGAAAAAGGTAAAAGAAGCATCGGTGTGTATGCATACCGCAAGGAGAATGACAGGCTTATGCTTACATATTCCCCGACTCCTGCGTATGTGTATGTTGGTGAAGGCTCCTACACCGAAGAATCCAGGATACAGGAGAAGCCTGACATTTCTGAGTATGAGAGATATTGTCATCTTCTGGCATCCTTCTGCAGCGAATATATGGAAATGAGACTGTCTGAATTTATGAGCGGTCTTGTTACCGTAGTAAATGAGGACAGTACCCACAGTGAATACCCTTCTGCAAAAGCGGTGTATGATTTCGTAAAAGCCTTGTGGGATGAAATTGCCGAGGGGATTGATGAGATTTCAAAGCTTGTTGGAGGTGAAGATTAATGTCATCAATAAAGAAGCTTTGTGAAAAGCTGGTTAATGCTAACAGAATTGGTGTCGATAATCTTGCTTTAAAGGGTGTTTATGTAAGTGATAAAGCCACAACCCTTGAAATTATGAAGGGTATTGCCGGTATCAGTGATGATTACGGAAAAGGCTATGATGAAATTGTTTTTAACGAGAATGAAACACAAGCCCGTCTGATTGATGTGAACGGGAAGGAGCATACTATAAGCTTTGAAAAGGATACAAGGAAGGACAGTCCTACCTTTGGTAAAATGACAAGTCTTATGTTTGACGGCATAACTGCTGATGTTGAATATGATACTTCTGAATCCGGTGTGATGAAAACAATTGTAGGAGATACAGAGGTTGTTTTTCCTGATATGTACCCTTCTTCTCAATACACAGATGTAAGATTTCTCGTAGGAGATAATACCTTGGAGCCTTACGAAAGATTGTTTGTTGCAAACGGCAATCAATATAAAGAGCCAAGAACAAGACCTATCTCTGATGAAGGATATTTCAGCTTCTGGAAGGATACGGACAATCCTTTAGCGGAACCTGCATATTTCCCGGCGGTTGCGCAGGGCGGCATAAAAATCTATACGGCGGTATTTTCTCTGCTTACAGACAGATTATATGAGCATTACGGCATTGACCGTGATGCATATCCTTATGTGTTTGTGTATTTCAAGGAGGGTGCTTCCAAGTCTATATGTCTTGCGTTCTGTAGTGAATATCAGCAGAATACGGCATCAAACTCCATTTTGAGCTTCAACAGACCTTGTTATTGTGTTTCTTACGGTGCATTCAGTAAATTTCCCGAAACAACAGAGTGGCAGCATAGCTGGGATGATGTGGAAAAGACTGTTGAATATGTTATGGATAAGCTTCCTGTATCGGAGCTTTATTATTATAAGCTTTCTGATACGGCATTTAATCCGGTTGAAATGGGTGTTCCTACATATATTTACACAAATGCGGCTATTGACAGAGATATTATTGAGGTCGAAAACAATACTGTCATTAAGTATTTTGAATAAGGAGGGCGGATAAATGAATACAGAATTTGAAAACGGATATCTGCTCGGTCTGGCAAGCGGTGGAGTAGTAGATACTTCGGCAAAAAAAGAGTGGAAGCATCTGGAGGTTACAGAAAACGGTGAATATGAGATTTACCCCGAAGCAGGCAGCGTGCTCTCACATGCTACGGTAAATGTAGATGTTCCCGTTAAAGAAGAAGTCAGCATTTCCGGTGAGATAAACAAAAACGGCGAATATAGTCTTGTTCCCGAGGAAGGCAAGACCTTTTCGCGCATCGACCTTGATGTTGCAATTCCCGTAAAAGAGGAAATTGATGAAGAACTAAGTATTATCTCCAACGGAATCATGATGCTTACACCGGAAGAGAATCAGGTGTATTCCTCGGTGATGATAGATGTTAATGTAGAAAATAAAGATTATTATTCTCTTATTGACAGAAGCTTATCAGGAGTGCTTTTTGATACGAAAATTAAAAAAACAGGAGGATACGCCTTCTGCGGTTGTACAAATATAACGGTGGTTAATCTGCCTGAAGTCACCAGTCTCGGTCTTCAGAGCTTCGGTAATTGCAGATTTTCACACGCAATCCTGCCTTCGGTTGAAAGAATATATTCGGGTGCTCTGTCCAATAATCCGAATCTTGTAGGAGTTGAATTGAACAGTCTGGTGAATATGGGTGCAAAAGCACTTCAGAATGCCTCAGCTCTTGCAAGGGTTGACCTTCCTGCAGTTGCAAAAATTGAGGCGGCTGCCTTTGATGGGTGCGCTTCCCTTGAAACTGTTATAATTCGTTCATCTGAGGTGTGTATTCTTGATAATGTGAGTGCGTTTTCGGGTACGCCCGTTGCGAACGGTAACGGCTATTTATATGTTCCTGAAGCTCTCGTTGATTCTTATAAAGTGGCAAACAACTGGTCGTCCTTTGCAGAGAAATTCAGAGCTATAGAGGACTACCCCGACATAACGGAGGTGTCATCCTGATGAAGCGTTTATATTATATAAGGGAGTGTGTTTTCTGTGAGTGAAGCGGTTTCTTCAATTATAGTAGCGCTTGTGTCAGGTGCATTTTCACTTGCCGGCTTTATTTACGGAAACACAAAATCCCAGAGCAAAACCCTCTATCGGCTTGATTTGTTGGAGGAAAAGCAGGATAAGCACAATTCCCTCATTGAGAGAATGTATAAAAATGAGGGTGAAATGAAGGCTGTGAAGCAACAGCTGGGAAGTATGGAAAAAAGAGTGACACATATTGAAGGTCATATAGAAAATAATTATATGAATCTGATGTAAAGTAATTGGGTTGAGGTGATGTAACAGAATGAAAATCAATATAAGGGCAAGACTTAATAACAAGGCTTTTATCATCAGCGGGGCTACCTTGCTTGTATCAATTTTATACAGACTTTTATCTGTGTATGGAGTTATTCCCTGCATTGAACAACAGGAGCTTCTTGATGTAATCGGTATGGGGGTAAATATGCTGGCACTTTTGGGTGTTGTTGTGGACCCTACCACAGAGGGTATCAGCGATAGCGACAGGGCTATGACATATTGTACTGACCTTGATGAACGAAAAAAGGAGGTGTCAGCCCATTTTGAGTAAAAAAATATATGTTTCTCCCAGTAATCAGGTAGCAAATGTGTATGCTACGGGAGGAACAAACGAAAAAGAACAATGCCACAAGATTGCAAAATATTGTGTGGATTATCTGAAGAAAGCAGGCTTTTCTGTGAGATGCACCTATGATGAGGATATGTACAAGCGTGTTGAACAGAGCAATTCCTTCGGTGCGGATATCCACCTTGCAATTCACACAAATGCTACTGTAAAACACAATGTTACGGGAGGAACACAGATTCTTCTTTATAGTGTTGACGGGGAGCGGAAAAAGGTGGGGCAGGCAGTTTTTGACAGACTGTCACCCCTTACTCCGGGCAAGAGTGCAGAGAGACTTATTGCAAAGCCCTCATTTTATGAATGCAGAGCAGCAAAGGGGATTACCGTTTACTGTGAATGTGAATTTCACGATACAACGGAAGGCTCTGATTTCATTATAAGAAATACAAGAAAAATCGGTGAGGCAATTGCGAAGGGTATTTGTGATTATTACGGAGTGAAAGTTCCTTCTGAAGAAAAAGAACGCGCTTCATCCGAAAAGAATGAAGCACTTTATACAATTCAGGTAGGGGCATTCAAATCAAAAGAAAATGCCGATAAATATTTGAAAAAGCTTGAAAAAGCAGGGTTTGAGGGCTTTATTACCGCAAGATAATCACAGGTTCGCTATTTTCATAATAGCCTTTACATCCTCAAGATCGAATGTGTCGTTCTGATTCAGGTCGCCTGTCAGATACAGCTCGGAGGATTTGGGTACCGTGGTAATACCGGAAGCATATCGCAGAGCAAGTCGGGCATCTGTATTGTTGGTGACTCCGTTGCCATCGATATCTCCGAAGTGCTCGATAGTTTTATCAAGCTCGATTATATAGGCGGGGGCTCCGTTTTCTATAGCATAAGAAAATGCGGCGGAGTCCTTGTGACAACGGATAATCACGGGATGAGAGCTTGTCGTTTCGTTGGAGTTTCTGAATTCGAAAGCACCTAATCCCACGGAAATAACATTGTTTGGGATGTAAACCTGTGTAAGCATAATGCAGTTTTCAAAGGCGTAGGGAGAAATTGTAAGCTCACCGGAGCCGAAAACTACCTTTTCTGCAGCTATGCAGTCCTTGAAGGCGCTCGTGCCGATGAAATCCAACCTGTCAGGAAGGATTATGGCAGGGAGAGCTGAGCATTGTGTGAAAGCGAACTCGCCGATATATTTCAATGTTTCAGGAAATTCAATATCAATAAGGGCGGTGCATTTTGCAAAAGCACTCTTAAGTATGAATTCCAGATTCTCACCGAAATATACTGAGGCAAGAGAAGAGCAGCCGTAGAAGCTCATTTCTCCTATGTATTTTGTATTTACAAGATCTATTTCTGTCAGGGCTTTGCAGGAGTTAAAGGCGTAGGCGCCTATTGTGGATACATTTTCTCCTATAGTTACCTCGGTAAGATTGCTGCAGCCGTAGAAAGCCTCTGTTCCGATGGTGGTAACCGTGTCGGGAATTTTCACTGTTTTCACAATGCTTCTTTCCTTGAATGCCTGATAACCGATTGTTGTAACCTTTTTGCCGTTTATTTTTGACGGAATAACAATATTCCCTGTTTCAGCCTCATCGGGATAGTAGCGGCTGATGTTTATAGTGCCATCGGTATTCTCTGTGTACATAAAACGACCGTACTGTGCGCCGAACACCACGGGCATAGTGGCTATAAGCAGTGATATAACCGTAATAATTGCCAATGCTTTTTTCATAGAAACCTCCGTTTTTGTGGGTGGAACATCAATATGCTCACATTATACACCATAAAAAAGCTTTTGTACACTAAAAATTTTTCCGGACTGTAAATGTTTACAAAAGTATGATTATTCATAAAAGGGTGTATATAGTGAATTTTTTTGCAAAACGGTATTGCTTTTTCCCTTTAATGGTTGTATAATTCACTCAACAACCGAAGGCGCGTTCCTTCGGAAATAAAAAAATGTGAGGTTTTTATCATGAAAAAGTTTATGAAAATCGCTTCAATCGTTCTTGTTATTGCAATGATCGCTTGCTTTGCAGCTTGCGGTGGCAGCGGTAATGAAGAGAAGCCCGTTCTTACAATGGCTACAAATGCTGAGTTCCCTCCCTACGAGTATGTAGAGGGTGACAAGATTGTAGGTATCGATGCTGAAATTGCTGCTCTTATCGCAGATGAGCTCGGTATGGAGCTTAAGATTGTTGATGTTGCTTTCGAGTCCATTATCCCCGGCGTACAGGCAGGTAAGTACGATATGGGTATGGCAGGTATGACAGTTACTGAGGACAGACTTAAGGATGTAAGCTTCTCTGATTCTTACGCAACAGGTATCCAGGCTGTTATCGTTACAGAGGACAGCGACATCAAGACTATTGATGATATCGAAGGCAAGAAGATTGGTGTTCAGACTGCTACAACCGGTGACATCTATGCATCAGGTGACTACGGCGAGGAAGCTATCACACGTTATGACAACGGTGCAGTAGCTGTTCAGGCTCTTATCGCCGGTAAGGTTGACTGTGTTATCATTGATAACCAGCCCGCACTTTCCTATGTTGCAGCAAACAAAGGTCTCAAGATTCTTGATACAGAGTATGCAGTAGAGGATTATGCAATCTGCTTTGCAAAGGAAAACACAGAGCTTCAGGAGAAGGTAAACACAGCTCTCGAGAAGCTTATTGCTGATGGTTCTGTTCAGCAGGTTATCGACAAGTATATTGCTGAGTAATTTTCTTTGAATGAGGATGTATATCCTTTGATTTGAATTCAGCCTATCAATAAGGGCGGTTAATCCGCCCTTATTTTGTGTTTTATTGAATGTGAAAGGAAATTTGTATGTTGGACTCTATGAGAGAGCTTGTCGGGAAATTCCTCTATGTTTTCGGTGACGGAAGATATGAATTGATGATAACAGGCTTTTTTAATACACTTAAAATTACGGCAGGAGCTTTGCTTATCGGTATTGTAATCGGTATACTTGTTGCGGCGGTGCGCTCCTCGTTTGACAAAAACAGAGAATCAATGAAGCTCCGTGGCGGCATTGGTTATTATGCACTTTCATTTTTAAATGCTCTGTGCAAGGTTTATCTGACAGTAATAAGAGGAACACCTGTTACTGTTCAGCTTATGATTATGTATTTTGTAATCTTCGTTTCTGCAAGAGACGGTGTTCCCGTTGCGATTGTTGCCTTCGGTATCAACTCCGGTGCTTATGTTGCAGAGATTTTCCGTGCGGGTATTATGTCTGTTGACAACGGACAGTTTGAAGCGGGCAGAAGCCTTGGCTTCAATTATTTCCAGACAATGCGCTACATAATCGTTCCTCAGATGTTCAAGGCTGTGCTTCCCACTCTCTGTAATGAGTTTATTGCATTGCTTAAAGAAACCTCAATAGCAGGTTATGTAGGTGTTATGGATCTTACAAAATCAGGTAACGTTGTTGCAGGCAGAGTATTTAACTACTTTATACCCTTGTTCACCGTAGCTCTTGTATATCTTGCAATGGTTATGCTTCTTACATCTCTTGTAGGAAAGCTCGAAAGGAGGCTTCGTAAGAGTGAGCGATAATGCTTTGGTTAAAGTCAGCGGACTTAAAAAACACTACATTGAAGGCTCTGTGAAGGCTCTTGACGGTGTGGATTGTGAAATCAAAAAAGGCGAGGTTGTAGTTATCGTAGGTCCTTCGGGAAGCGGTAAATCCACATTTCTCAGATCTCTCAATCTTCTTGAGGTCCCCACAGAGGGCAAAATCATTTTTGACGGAACAGATATTACTGCTCCAAAGACTAATATAAATCAGCACAGACAGAGAATGGGAATGGTTTTCCAGCATTTCAATCTTTTCCCTAATATGACTGTTCTTCGTAATATGACACTTGCTCCCACAACAATTCTCAAGAAATCTCAGTCGGAGGCAGAAGCTCTTGCAAGAGAGCTTCTGTCAAAGGTCGGTCTTGAGGACAGGGCAGATGCCTATCCCAGCCAGCTTTCGGGCGGACAAAAGCAGCGTGTTGCAATAGTCCGTGCACTTTGTATGGAGCCTGATGTAATGCTTTTCGATGAGCCTACCTCTGCTCTTGACCCTGAAATGGTTGGTGAGGTTCTGGATGTTATGAAGGGACTTGCGGCTCAGGGTATGACTATGGTGGTTGTTACTCACGAAATGGGCTTTGCAAAAGAGGTCGCTTCAAGAGTAATCTTTATGGATGAGGGTGTTATCGTGGAGGATGGAACTCCCGATGAAATTTTTAACAACCCTCAGAGCGACAGACTCAAGAGCTTCCTTAGTAAAATTCTTATTTAAAAAGAAAAACACAATACGCCAATGTGCAAAATGCACAATGTTTGTTACTTAAAATTGCTGTTTTGCACAAGGTTGGCGTATGTCAGTTTAAAAAGATATTTTTTTGTTGAAAAGATATTTCTCTTATGATATAATCTTTTTTATAAATGGAAAGATAGAGTTTTTCTATCAATGGAGGTGTCTTTCTTGTCAAACAATTCACCCGAGATTAAGGCGGATGTTGTTGAGCAGGGTGCCGTAGATGAATCCTACAGAGAGTATGTCTACGAAAACAGAAGATACGTTGGTATGCGAGAGACAGTATGGTACGTTGTTTATGATATGTGCCAGAGCTTCAATATCGACTCATTCTCATCCCGTTTCATTACAAACATTCTCCAGATCGACCTGGATTATCAGACAATAGTTAGTGTTTTCAACGGCTTCTGGGATGTTATCAATGACGTTTTCACAGCTGCGATTGTTGAAAAGACTCGTACCCGTTGGGGTAAATTTAAACCTTATCTTGTTGCTTTGGGTATTCCCGGCACACTGGGTACCTGCTTCTATTGGTTGCTTCCCGTATTCTTTAAGGGCAAGGGACCAAGAGATATGTCGAAGTTTATTACATATTTCATCCTGGCAATTGTCCGTGAGGGTGCAGGAACCTTCCGAAGCATTGCAAAAACAGGTATGTTGGCGACAATTACGCCTCACCCGGTTGACCGAACCCGACTGATTACGGTGGCAGAGTTCTTCTCCGGTCTGTTGGGCGAGAAGCTTCCTCAGCAGATACTTACAGTTCTTCTTGACCTTATCGGTAACAAGGTTATTAACCTTTCATATACCTCAACCTTTATGTTTATGGGTAACTTCACCGCTATCGTAAGTGGTGTTGCAGCACTTATCTTCTGTGTTATGACAAGAGAAAGAGTTATGCAGTCTATTGAAACTCCCAATGTTTTACAGGGAATCAAGTCTGTTGTTAACAACAAACCCATTCTCCTGCTTACCCTTTCCGAGACACTTTCAAACTTCAGTGTCGGCGGCAGCATAAACGACTACTACATAGATGTTCTTAACTTTGCATCAATGACTATGGTTGCAGGTATTCCCGGTGCACTTATTAACCCTGTATCCTTCGGTCTTGTTTCATGGTTCAGAAGAAGATTCTCTACCAGAGTTCTCTACCTTGTAAGTACAAAGATTCAGCCGATTCTTGACATTCCTGTTTTCCTTATAGGTATGATAGGCGGTAAGCATAACGGCTTGTATAAGAGAGTGCTTCCCATGTTCTTCGTTATGGCAATCAAGGAAGCTATTTACATGGTATTCTGGGGTGTTCGTAGAGTTATTCCCAGTGAGATGTACAACGAAGCTATGGACTACTGTGAATGGAAGAATGGTTATCGTACAGAGGCTATGACATCAGTTGCAAGAGAGCTTACAAAGAAGCTTGCTTCTATTCTTAACACTGCTATATCCCTTCAGCTTAAGAAGTGGATCGGCTACGATATCAGCTCTTACACACGTGGTCAGGCTCAGACAGACAATACCAAGATGGGACTTTTCGCAATGGCTACCATCATTCCCACCGTTACCGGTCTTTTAGGCATTATTCCTATGCTCTTCTATGATCTTGGTGGTGAGAAGAGAGAGCGTATGTACGCTGAACTTCTTGCTCGCCGTGATGCAGCACAGAAGATGGTTGAATCCGGTGACAAGGAAGCTATGGAAGCTCTTGCCAAGGAGCAGATGAGCATTGCTTCACAGAAGCATGAACTGTAATTAATAGCTTTCGGGCTGACAGAATATATTTCTGTCAGCCCTTTTCTTTGTGAAATAAAACGAGATTTATTTGTGAAACGGAATTGGGCTTCGTTGTGAATCAAATCGATTTTATTTGTGACGCAAAATCGTTTTTCTTTGTGAAATGAAAAATGTTATTTATTGCAAAAGCGGCATCGTTGTGGTATAATTCTGAAAAATAAAGATTAATTCAGTGAGGAAGAAATGACTAAATCCGGATATGTTTCAAGCTCGGCTAAGCTTCTTATGTGGCTTAGCGCCTTGTTATTGTTTTGTAATATTCTTGTTATGGCAGGAGGTCTTACCACACCTGTTGTAGCACAGTTTGCAACAAAGCTTTCGGGCTTTTCTATATACGTTGTTCTTTTTGTAGGCTTTGTGGCGCTCAATGGTGAAGGCATAGGACATAAAAGAGCAAAAATGAGAAAGAAAAGAGCTGTAACAATAAGGCTACAGTTTTTGTTGATTTTTTGTTATCTGTTAAGATATATCAAGAGCGCACCTCATTTGTATGCATTGTCCTTGTCTGCAGAAAGTGCATGGGGTATTGTTTTCAGGCTGTTTATGAGTGTGGTTTCCGTTGCGGGCTCTTTCGGATTCCTTATGACTATGGTATCTCTGTGGTATATATTGAGGGATGAAGGTGAGTCGAGGCTTTTACCGATTGAGGTAGCATCCTTTGGTGTTGGTGTTATTTACAATATCTATAAGCTTATGAGCTTTGCAGTTGTAGATTATAAATTGACATTTATGGGTGAGCTTTTTGTGTCAGTTTTTTCGAATTCCCTTGTTTCTCACATTCTCTGCATTTGTCAATATGCCGTAAATATACTTATGTTTGCTTTTGTGTGCCGATATTACAGATTAAAATCTGTGCAAGAGGCGGAGCAAGTGAAAAATGCTCCCAAGCCATTGCAAGCAAGAAATGTATGTAATGAAAATGGTTGCGGAATAGATACTCTTGAGGATGATTTTCTGCAAAGTGAATATTGATTGGAAGCCGTCTGTATAAATAATACAGGCGGTGTTTTTTATGAAAAAAGGTTGTATTCTATTTTTATTTTGTCTTGTTTTTGTTTTTATATATTTATGTGATCGGGAAGAAAATTCATCCGATGAAGATTTGAGTGCTGTGGTTAATGTAGTCCAAACAGAAAAGGCAGAGGAAAAGGTTGGTTGTGAGGTTTACGGAGTTTGGCTTACCTGCAACGAAATAGGGGCTATGGCACGGGGAAAAAGCAAAGAAGAATATACCCTTGAAGTAAAAGAACTACTTTCAAATCTGACGGAATACGGGCTCAATACTGTTTTCTATCATGGCAGAGCCTATTGTGATGCCCTTTATGAATCGGATTTGTTTCCTTACAGTAAGCTTCTGGGCTTCGGGGAGGGATGCGATTATGATGTGCTTGAAATATTTCTGTGTGAGGCTGAAAAAGCAGGTGTATCGGTTCATCTGTGGATTAATCCTTACAGAGTAAGCTATTCACAGGATTTGAAGGATGTCAAAGAAAATCCTGCGGTGGCAGGATTGTATGAAAAAGATAAAAACAGTTTTATTGTCTGCGAGAAGGGGGTGTATCTCAATCCTGCATCCTCTTGTGCAAGACAGCTTGTCCTTGACGGAATACGGGAGATACTGGATAATTACAAGGTTTCGGGAGTGCATTTTGATGACTATTTTTATCCCGAATGTGATGATTTGGGGGATGAGAGAATTTATAAAGATTATATCAAGGCAGGCGGAAGGCTTACTCTCGGCGAATGGCGCAGAGAAAATGTCAATGCTCTTGTCTCCTCGGCTTTCGATGTGGTCAAAAGCTATGGGGATGAGTTGATTTTCAGTATAAGTCCTTGTGGAGATATTGATAAATGCAAGAACAGGCTTTATGCGGATGTGGAAAGGTGGTGCCGTGAAGAAGGATTTGCAGATTGGATGATTCCTCAGCTTTACTACGGTTTTCAGAATGAAGCCCTGCCGTATGATGATTTGCTCGGAGAGTGGAGCGATCTGGAAAAACACAAGGAGCTTACTTTACTGACAGGTCTTGCTATGTATAAATGCGGAAATGAGGATGAGTATGCAGGGGTAGGGGCTGATGAATGGAAAAAAGATACAGATGTGATTTCGAGACAGATTAAGAGGGCTGAAGCCAATGGTATCAAGGGATTTGTGCTTTTTTCATATTCCTGGTGTTTGGGTGAAAATGTAAATGATATTTCTGAAAAAGAAATAAAAGCCGTGGTAGATATGATAAAATAATACATATAAAATTGTTATTCTGGATAATTGTGCAGAAATTTGTCTTTGTTAAATGAAGGCGAAGATTGTGCCAAAAAAGAAAAGGATGAAGAAAGGGTAGCTTAATATGAAAGCTTTTTACAGAATTATAGCCGTTTTGCTTATATTACTGACTCTTTTTGTTAATATGACTGTTGTAAGTAGTGCTGCGTTGCTTGGTGACATCAATGGTGATGGTCAGGTGAACTCGGAGGATGCCAGACTTGTGCTTAAGTTTTCTTCAAAAATGAAGAAGCCTTCCTCAGCACAGAAGAAGGCTTCCGATATGGATGGTGACGGACAGATCACTCTTTATGATGTTGTAGCTTTACTTAAAATGGCTAACAGTATAGAGTATTATGAGCAAAGCCTTTTGGATGCAGGATTTCCTGCCTCCTATGTAGAGTATCTTACAGAACTGCATGAGAAATATCCCCAATGGGAATTTGTTCCCTTTATCACAAATCTTGACTGGGAGGCTTCCGTAAAGGGGGAAAGAACTCCTCACAGTCAGCAACTGATTGAGAATGTTGTTTCTGCAGAATATAAGTGCAGCTGCAGTAAATGCCACGGAGTTATTATGGAGTATCCCAACTGGGTAAGTGCTTCTGAAACTGCAGTTGCTTATTATATGGATCCCCGTAACTTCCTTAAGGAGGAGTATATATTCCAGTTTGAAAGCACTGCCTTTAACGAGTCCCATACTATTGAGGGTGTTGAGGCGATCCTGAAAAACACTTGGATGTACAAATCGGAAATTACCTATCTCAACGGAAACGGCAACGAAAAAACCTATAAAGATGATGGGGTTGCCGTAACATATTCAGAGGCTATTATGAAGGCGGCAAGGGATCACGGAATAAGCGCTTATTTCCTTGCATCGAAAATTGTTCAGGAGGTTGGTTCTTCATCGGCTTCCTATGCAGGTGGCTCAAGTGGAGTGAATGCGCCCTTCTACGGCATATACAATTACTACAATATCGGTGCATATACGGGTGTGCGTGACGGTCTTGAATGGGCTAACGGATATATGTCTGTTGAGAGAAGCGTTTCTATGTATAAGAGTGCATCCACAACATCGGATGTGCTTGTGAAAATCCCCGCAGGTAGTGAAATATACTATATAGGTGCCAAAGGTGAATTTTATAAAATAAGAGCAATTGTTTCAGGTACTAACTATATAGGATATATTAAAAAGGAGAATGCAAAGCTTTATACATCCTACGGAAGACCGTGGACAAATCCCTATCTCAGTATTTATAACGGAGCAAAGTATATAGTGGATTCCTTCTCCACCTATCAGTTTACGGGATACTTACAGAAGTTTAACGTTAATCCCGCATCGGACAGCCTTTATGATCACGAGTATATGGCTAATGTAAGGGCGGCGGCAAGTGAAGCTAATTCCAAATATAAAGCTTATAAGGCGGCAGGCGTACTTGGTCAGAAAAAAGTGTTCTCTATACCCGTTTTCCGTAATATGCCTTTTGCGGATGTTACAAGTGAAGGCAGATTTGCGGCTTCCAAGCCTGCTGCTTCCTGCAAAAGCTACACCACAGGCTCTGTAACTCTTAGCTGGGAAGCTGTGGAGGGTGCAGAAAAGTATCAGATTTATAAGTATGATTACACCGAAAAAGAGTACAAACGCATAAAAACGGTTGATGCTCTTACTTATAAGGATTCTTCATTTTCTCCATCCCAAAAGGCGAAATACAAAATCAGGGCTTACAAGCACGATAGTAAGGGGGAGCTTATATATACGGCTTTCAGTAGTATTGTGTATGCCGCATCTGCTCCCGCAGTGCCTTCTGATTTGACAGTTTCATCCAAAACAGATACAAGCGTGTCCCTTTCCTGGAGTGGTGTTGAGTGTACGGGCTATGAGGTGTACAGATATAACTATGCTACCGGAAAGTATTACCTTTCGGGAACTGCAAGCAAGAACAAATTTACAGATTCCTCTGCAAGAAGCGGAACCTCGTATAAATATAAGATAAGAGCATATTATACCTTTAACGATATTAAATTCTATTCGGAGTATTCTCAGGCGGTGTCTGTAAAGACTACGGGAGAAGCAAACGGCGAAATCGGTTATGTAACGGCAGATTTACTGAATGTGAGAAGCTCTGCCGGTACAAGTGCTGCTTCTCTTGTGCAAATCCCGGAGGGACATCCCGTAACAATTCTTGATGCTTCGGGAGTGTGGTACAAGGTGGAAACAGAGTATAACGGAACCAAGTATACCGGTTTTGTTCACAGCGATTACATAGCTGTTGATAATGGCTCCGCAGAAGAAAAAGAGCCTTGCCCCTATGCAGAGCCCACTGTTACAATAAGGCAGGGTGATAGCGGAGATGTGGTGAAATGGTTGCAGTGGCATCTGTACAAAACGGGGTATCTTACCAATAGTGATGTAGACGGAAGCTTCGGACCGGGAACTCTGGGGGCGGTTATAGCCTTCCAGGAGGCGGAAGGTCTGGATGCTGACGGAGTAGTCGGCGCGCTTACAAGAGAGAAGCTTAAAAGTGTTTATCTTGAAGGCTGATTTTCGGTTTTAAACGGAATAAAAGTGTTGAATTAATGGTGAAATAATGTACAAAAATTGTATATTTTTTCACCGTTTTTTCTTGACTATTGACATATTATCTATTATAATTGTAAATGATATTGTATTGTTAAATGGCGATGGTACACTATCCGTTTTGTTTATTAAGTTTTGTTGTTTATATATTTTTATACATAAATCAATATAGGTCTGTTTGTGGTTCTGACCTGTTTTACTGTTTTTTTATGGCTTTTTTATATAGATATGTTCCGCACACTTGTGAAAGTGGGTGACAAAACTTTATATGAGCAATTTTTGCTACGGACGGAGGGCTGTTGTCCTCTGTCTTTTTTATTTTTTGTTGAAAGGAGATGTGTTTGTATGAATATAGGTCTTGCGATTGTGCTTATTATCGTTGCCCTTGCAGGCGGCGGAATTGCAGGATTTTTCATTGGTGGTGCTCACCGTAAAAAGGTTGCAGAAGCGGCTATTGGTTCAGCTACTCAGGAAGCTGCCCGTATTGTCAACAATGCAATGACAGAGGCTGAGCAAAAGAAGAAAGAAACAATTCTCGAAGCCAAGGATGAAATTCACAAGCTCAGAACAGACACTGAACAGGAGCTTCGCGAAAGAAGGAATGAAGTTCAGCGTCAGGAAAAAAGAATTATTCAGAAAGAAGAAACCCTCGATAAGAAGGTTGAACAACACGAAAAGAAGGAAGAGGCTCTTGCTAAAAAGGCCAAGGCTATTGATGACAAGGAGCAGGAGATTGAATCCTTAAAGAAAAGTCAGCTTGAAATTCTTGAAAGAATTTCCGGCTACACAAAGGAGCAGGCAAAGGAGGTTATTCTCCAGACTCTTGAGGAGCAGCTTGTTCACGATAAAGCGGTTAAGATTTTCAATCATGAGCAGCAGCTCAAGGATGATATGGATAAGCTTGCTGCAGAAATCCTTTCCGGTGCTATCCAGCGCTGTGCTGCTGACCACGCGGCAGAGGCAACCGTATCTGTTGTAAGCATACCTTCTGATGAAATGAAGGGTAGAATTATTGGTCGAGAGGGTAGAAATATCCGTGCCATTGAGGCTACAACAGGTGTTGACCTTATTATTGATGATACACCCGAGGCAATTACTGTTTCCTGCTTTGAGCCCGTCAGAAGAGAGGTTGCAAGACTTACTCTTGAAAGACTTGTTAATGACGGAAGAATTCATCCGGGCAGCATTGAAGCAATATACGAGAAAGCCAAGAAGGATGTTGAAAATGACATCAGACAGGCAGGTGAGAAGGCTGCTATTGATGCAGGTGTAAACGGACTCAGACCTGAAATTCTTAAGACTCTCGGTAAGCTCAAGTATCGTACAAGCTACGGACAGAATGTGCTTAATCACTCTCTTGAGGTTTCGTACCTTTCCGGTGTTCTGGCGGCAGAGCTTGGTGCTGACATTAAGATGGCTAAGCGCGCAGGTCTTCTCCACGATATCGGTAAGGCTGTTGACCATGAGCAGGAAGGTACTCATATAGAGCTTGGTGTAGCTCTTGCTACAAAGTTCAGAGAAAATGAGCAGGTTATTCATGCTATCCACGCTCACCACGGAGATGTGGAGTCTGTTTCGGTTTTAGACTTTATTGTTCAGGCGGCGGATGCTATTTCCGCAGCAAGGCCCGGTGCAAGACGTGAGAATATTGAAGCATACATTCAGAGACTGAAGAAGCTTGAAGAAATTGCCGGTGGCTTCCCCGGTGTTGAAGGTACCTTTGCAAACCAGGCAGGTCGTGAGGTTCGTATTCTCGTTAAGCCCGATGCTATAACGGATGATCAGATGACAATTCTCGCAAGAGATGTTGCCAAGAAGATCGAGGAAGAGCTTGAATATCCCGGTCAGATTAAGGTTAATGTTATCAGAGAAAGTCGCGCAGTAGACTTCGCAAAATAAATTGTTCAACAAAGACTTGCTGAAGGGCGATACTTCGCAAGTCTTTTTGATTGATAAGCCGAAAAGGAGCAGACTGCCTTTTGGTGCAGAATTTTAATCCTTGTATTAAGAAAAAAGATATAGAAATGATGGTAGACAAATGCGATTACTTTTTATAGGTGACGTTGTGGGGCAGGGCGGTTGCGAATTTTTGTTGAAGAAGCTGCCTGCATTTAAGAGAGAAAAGAAAATAGATGTCTGTATTGTGAATGGAGAGAATTCGGCTCAGGGGAATGGTGTTACGAAGCATTCCTGTGAAATGATTTTTGATAGTGGTGCAGATTTTATTACTTTAGGCAATCATACCTTCAGGAGGGCAGAGTTTTACGATTATCTTGACGGAAGCTCTCTTGTTGCAAGGCCCTACAATTTTCCCGGCGGAGCACCCGGCAGAGGTGCAGGGATAATTGATAAGGGCAGTTTTAAAATAGGTGTAATCAACCTTATGGGAACTGTGTATATGGAGCCTCTGGAAAATCCCTTTCAATCTGTTGAAAAGGCATTGGAGGAGATTGCTGATTGCAAAGTGAAGATTGTGGATTTTCACGCAGAAGCAACTGCCGAGAAAAGGTCTATGGGCTTTTTCCTTGATGGCAGGGTAAGTGCAGTTTTCGGTACACATACCCACGTGCAGACTTCCGATGAACAGATTCTCCCCAAGGGAACAGCGTATATTACAGATGTTGGTATGGTAGGCCCGGTGCAGTCTGTTCTGGGTATCGTGCCTGAGCTTGTGATAAAAAAATTTCGAACAAATATGCCTGTCAGATTCGAGAATCCCCGGGGTGATTATTTTATGTGCGGATGCCTCGTTGATATTGATGAGAAAACGGGTAAGGCACAATATATAGAGAGGGTGGAGGTTCGTTGAAAAAAATAGTATCGTTAATTCTCGTTCTGTGTTTTCTGGTAGGCTTTTCCGCCTGCAAGGGTGATACGGGAGATACTACCGAAACCACAGAGGGTTATGTTCTTCCGACACCTGTTATTAATGCAGATTTTGCATTTCCTTATACCAGTGCAGATAAGATGACTCCTTATGCCTCGGAAAGTAAGCTGAACAGAGAGCTTATCCCCATTATGTATGAGAGCCTTTATATCAGCGATGAGAGCGGAAAGGGGATAAGACAGCTTTCTGTAAGTGAGGAAATCGAAGGAAAAAATGTAACTGTAAGGCTTAATCAGAATGTTAAATTCAGTGATGGCACAGAGCTTGTTGCTTCAGATGTGAAATCCTCGTTGGAGAAAGCTAAGTCGAATGTGTACTACAAAGGCGCTTTATCCAATGTAGCGAGGGCTATTGTTCTGGATAATTACACAATAACCTTTGAGCTCTACAGAAAAGATCCCTTTGCACTGAATGTGCTTAGCTTCCCTGTTGTTAAAGGTGACGGTAAAGAAAGCGTCGGAACAGGAAAATATTTTATTGATTATCTTGGAGATGAGCCTTATTTCAGTGTGAATAAGCATCACAGAAGCTATAATCCCCAATGGAATGAGCAGATTGCTCTCTATGATATGTCGGGTATTAACGGAGCGGTTTATCCCTTTAAGGCTAACGAAATAAGCGTCTTTTCCAATGACCTCAGTGATGGCGAATACACTAATTTGTCTTCTTCAACTGTTTCACTTGATACTAATAATCTTGTGTATATAGGCGTTAATTCCCGATGGGCAGGCAGTGTAGCATCCCTTGCCTTTATACGACAAGCCATCAATATAGGAATAGACAGAAAAATTATTGCCGCATCATCCTTCCTCGGTCAGGGTGTTGCTACGGTGACTCCGTATAAAAATGATTTTTATGAGCTTGAAAATATGGAGCTTGTCGGTCCTGAGGGTAATGTAGAGGGAGCTATCAGGATTCTTGAAGGTAACGGCTTCGATAAGTTTACGGATGAGGGTATCCGTACCAATGGCTCGGCGGTGCTTCGTGTGAATATT
This sequence comes from Acutalibacteraceae bacterium, assembly GCA_045602865.1. GTDB lineage: Bacteria > Bacillota > Clostridia > Oscillospirales > Acutalibacteraceae > DTU089. Next base: position 13,440 of record JAZSCI010000017.1, on the reverse strand, counting down.
CTTGTTTGCACCAAGAATAAATACAAGCTGACTGTTGCAGAAAGCTTCAAGGATGCTCTTGAAAAATTAGGCTTTGGTGTTACCGTGACCGAAAAAAAGAAGCCAAAGGATTTCAAGGCGGCGCTTAAGGAAGGTCACTTTGATTTCTATGTGGGAGAAACGGAGCTTACACCCCGATATGATCTGAGTGAGTTTTTCTCGGGTGGCGGGAGCCTGAATTACGGTATAAGTGAAAGTGCTTTTGATTTGTATTCCTCTCTTGAAAAAGGGGAGATAACCACAAAGCAATTTGTAGAGGGCTTTAGCACAGAGGTGCCGTTCCTTCCGCTTTTCTACAGAAAAAAAGTTGTTTCCGTAAATCCCAATGTTAAGGGCACAGGCGACAAATATCATTTCTATTCATCTGTATCTGATTGGAGCTTGTAAAAAACTACAGAATATGTGTTTTCTATATTAACAAAAAATCCTTGTTTTTGTGAGGGTTATGGTATATAATGTAAAGGATTAAGGTATACGGAGCGGTATGGTTTTGGTGCATACTGTTTCGTTGCTGTATTAAAGGAGTTTTAAAAATGGATCCCATCAAAGTTGATTTTTCGGGAAAGGGCAGACCTAAAGAGGTTGTTATTCCACCCGACAGAAAAATTCTGAAGATTATCATCAGTCTTATTGTTACCGTTATCGGTGGCGCAGTAGCTTACTATGTTATGCTTCCTGCTATTAACTTTAAGGCTCTTGAGTTCTACTATTTCATAGCAATTGTTCTTGCGATTTACATTGGTATGATTTTTCTTACCTCAAAGGCATTTATCAAGCCCGAGTATATTACCTATGTAAAAAGACAGGCAATTCCCCCTGTGGCAATAGGTCTTGTGTTTGCACTTATCCTCGGTGTCGGTTATCTTACCTCTGCTGCACTTTTCCGTGCAAGGGATTACAGTGAGATTATCACCGTAAACGAGGAAAATTTCGGTGAGACTGAAAAGAGTATTACTACAATTACCAGTCTTGAGGATTTCAGCAGTGTGCCTATGATTGATAAAAACGTGGCACTTAACCTTGCTAACAAAAAGCTTGGTGACCTTTCCGAGTGGGTTTCACAGTTCGTTATCGATGAAACATATTCCACACAGATTAACTATAACGAGAATCCCTACAGAATATTCCCTCTTAAATACGGCGATATATTCAAGTATATAAAAAATACCCGTGACGGTCTTCCTGCATACCTTGCAGTTAATATGTATACCCAGGAAGCAAATGCAGTAGTTCTTGAGGAAATGGGACTTCCCAATATTCAGGTTTCCACAAGTGAATTCTTTAACGAGAAGCTCAGTCGTGTTCTTCGTTTTGCATACCCCACCTATATGTTCGGTACACCTTCACTTGAAATTGATGAAAAGGGACATCCCTACTGGGTTTGTGAGCGTATTGATAAGACTGTAGGTCTTGTTGGCGGTTCCGATGTTATCGGTGTTGTTCTTGTTGATGCTTGTGATAAGAATAATGTTAAGTATTATAGCCTTGAGCAGATTAAGAATGATGAGAGCATCCAGTGGATTGACCAGATCTATTCCGAGGATTTACTTGTTCAGCAGTACAACTACTACGGTAAATATTCAGGCGGCTTCATCAACGGATATATCGGACAGAGCGGAGTTGTTTCCACCACTGATGGTGCCAGCTATATTGCAACCGGTGATGATGTTTGGCTTTATACCGGTGTTACATCTGTTACAAACGATGACTCTATTGTAGGCTTTGCTATTATTAACCAGCGTACAAAGGAAGCAGTGTTCCAGAAGATTTCAGGTACAACCGAGCACGGTGCACAGACCTCTGCAGAGGGTATCGTTTCCGATAAGGGCTGGCAGGCTACCTTCCCTGTTCTTCTTAATCTTGATGGCGAGGCAACCTACTTTATGGCTCTTAAGGATAATGAGGTTGTTAAGAGCTATGCTATGGTAAGTGTTGAGCGTGTTCAGGATGCTGTAAGAAGTGAGGATGATGCTAACCCCGACCTTGAGGCTTGTCTGAAATCCTACGTAAACAAGGTAAAAGCAAGTACCAAGAAGGTTCTCAATATTAACTATAATGCGGTTCTTCCCGATGCTCTTGCCGGTTCAGATTCTGAGGGTGAAGACTCTTCAGCATCAGCAGAAATCAAAACTGTAAGCGGCGCTATTACAGATATCAGACAGGCAGTTGTAAACGGAAATACCACATACTATATTGCTATTGATGGCGGTAAGACTTATTATTCAATTACTGCGGCAGAGGATGAGTCTGTTGTTATATTGAATGTAGGTGACAAGGTTGATATTACCTACAAGACGAGCGATAGCAACATTGTTTCTGCAAAATCAATAGAGAGATAATACTTTTAATTCAAAATGAGCTATGAAAAACGATGAGCTTTCATAGCTCGTTTTTGTTTTTTCGATGCTTGTGCATAATGAACAATTTTAATAAGTGTAGAGTTGTGCATGTTAACATTTTCTTAATATGGATGTAATATTATAAAAATGTGAATTGACATTCATTTGTGGGTTTGATATAATTATACTGGTTATTTTGTAAAATTTTTCTTGTAAAAATCTTATCCGAAGGTGATATTATGTCAAATGTAATTTTTAAAGGTATTATGCCCGCTCTCATCAGCCCCTTCAAGGCTGACGGTACTATTATGAAGGACTCAATCAGAGCAAATATGGACAGAAACTACAACCAGGGTGCAGCCGGCTTTTATATTTGCGGCTCTACCGGTGAAGGTCCTGTTCTTACAACTCAGCAGCGTAAGACTATTGCCGAGACCTGTGTTGAAGCAAATAACGGAAGAGGTAAGATCATCAATCACGTAGGCGCTGCTTCTCCCTTTGAGGCAATCGAGCTTGCCAAGCATTCTAAGGAATGTGGTTGTGATGGTATATCCAGTGTTGTTCCTAATTTCTATTACAAGTATAACGATGCTGAAATTGTTGATTACTACAAGCGCATCGCAGATGCTTCCGAGCTTCCCGTTGTAGCCTATGCACAGGGACTTCTTACAAGTGATCCCGTTAATCTTATGGATCAGCTTATCAAGGTAGATGGTGTTGTAGGTGTTAAGTTCACACTTTGTGATTACTATGCAATGCACAGAATCAAGGAGCTTAACGGTGGAGATATCAATGTTATTAACGGACCTGATGAAATGCTTATCTGCGGTCTTGCTATGGGCGCAGATGCAGGTATCGGCTCTACATACAACCTTATGTGTGGTGAGTATGTGAAGCTTTTCAATCAGTTTGCCGCAGGAGATATTGATGGTGCAAGAGCAACACAGTACAAGGTTAATCATGTTATTGAAATTTTACTTAAGCATGGTTGTCTTCGTTCAATCAAGTATGTTCTTGGTTGTCTTGGTATAGATAGCGGAGAAATTGCTTATCCCGGCACTCCCTTTACTAAGGAGGAGGCAGATGCTCTCGTTGCAGAGCTTAATGCGGTAGGTTATTTCGATAATTACAATAAATAAAATAATATTATATATTTCCCGAAAGGATGAAAGGAAAACTATGGGCGTAAAAAGTGTTACAAGATTCGGCATACAAAGAAAAATTGTTGCCAATATGACAACTGAGAGTTGGCAGAATATACCACACGTTAGTTATCAGTATGAACCTGATGTAACTCATTTTATGGATGAATTTAAGAAGTTCCAGGCTGTTCATAACACAGATGAGGGACCGAAGATCACGCTCAATGCGGTGCTTCTCAAGGCTATTGCTGAGGCGATAGAGGTTGACCCTGTTATTAATGCACATATGCATTATGAGAGAGGTCTCGTAAGAGGTAAGGTTACTGTGTTTGATAATATTGATATTTCTGTTCCCTGGATTCTTCCTGATGGTAATATGATGACAATTACTATGAAGGATATGGGTAACAAGACACTTAAGGATATAGCAGAGTATCAGGCAGATATTAACCGCCGCCTTGAAAAGACAAATCTTGTAGAGGCTCTGTATTCTGTTTCCTTCCACGACACAATTGATAAGCTGAAAAAGGGACATATACTTAAGGCTATCAAGCGCCTTTACGGTGCTAATACCAATAAGAAGCACAGAATCGTAAGACTTAAGGGTGCGGAGAAGAAGGCGTATAAGGCTATACCTGATACAGAGAAGATTACCCGTAAGGATCTTAAGCAGGGTACAATAACTGTTTCTAATGTAGGTGCAGATACCCGAGGTCTTTCAGGTGAGGTTGCAATGCTTATGGTTATTCCTCCTCAGATTTGTGTTATCGGTATCGGTACATTACAGAGAAAGCCTGTTGTAGTGAAGGATGAGGATGGAAACGAGAAGATCGAAATCAGAACAATTCTTCCCATTAACATTGTTTTCGACCACAGAGCATTGGATTTCGGCGAAGTAAGACCTTTCCTTACAAAAATGGAGGAGTTTTTCAAAAATCCTGAGCTTATTCTTAACGAAAATGCTTAATGTTAAAATAGGAAGTGGTCCGTAAGCTTTTTCACCTTGATTTAATACATAAATGTTAAACGCGTTATGTTCAAATGAACACAACGCGTTTCGTTTTTGTAGGATATTATTCCGAAAATTATCTGATGTTGTTTGTATTTGTCTTGAGCATAACATCGTGGTATCCGCCCTCGACAATACTTGTAGCACTTACAAGAGTGAGCTTTGCATCCCTCTGAAGATCAGGAATAGTAAGAACACCGCAGTTGCACATTGTGGATTTAACCTTGTAAAGGCTCTTTGTAACATTGTCATGAAGTGAGCCGGCGTATGTTACATAGGAGTCAACACCTTCCTCGAAGGAAAGCTTGCTCTGACCGCCAAGGTCATATCTCTGCCAGTTTCTTGCTCTGTTGGAGCCTTCACCCCAATATTCCTTAACATAGGTGCCGTTGATGTTGAGCTTTGGTGTGGGGCTCTCATCGAATCTTGCGAAATATCTGCCAAGCATTATGAAGTCAGCGCCCATAGCAAGAGCAAGTGTCATATGATAGTCGTGAACAATACCACCGTCTGAGCAGATAGGAACATAAATACCTGTTTCCTCAAAATACTCATCTCTTGCAGCAGCAACCTCGATAAGTGCTGTAGCCTGACCTCTGCCGATACCCTTTGTTTCACGGGTGATACAGATGGAGCCACCGCCGATACCAACCTTGATGAAGTCAGCACCTGCCTCTGCAAGGAAACGGAAGCCCTCACGGTCAACAACGTTACCTGCACCAACCTTTACTGTGTCGCCGTATTTTTCTCTGATGAAAGCGATTGTTCTCTTCTGCCACTCTGTGTAACCCTCGGAGGAGTCGATACAGAGAGCGTCTGCACCTGCTTCAACAAGTGCGGGAACGCGCTGCTCGTAGTCACGGGTGTTGATACCTGCACCAACCATATATCTCTTTTCATTGTCAAGGATTTCCTGAGGATTTTCCTTGTGCTGTGAGTAGTCCTTACGGAATACGAAATACATAAGGTTGCCATTATCATCAATGATGGGGAGAGAATTGAGCTTGTGCTCCCAGATGATATCGTTTGCTTCCTTGAGAGAAGTTGTTGAAGGAGCAGTAATAAGCTTTTCAAGGGGAGTCATAAACTCGCTTACCTTTGTGTCGAGAGGCATACGGCTGATTCTGTAGTCTCTTGATGTTACTACACCAAGAAGCTTACCTGTAGCTGTGCCGTCATCAGTAACAGCCATTGTGGAATGACCTAATAAATCATAAAGATTAACAACATCACCAAGTGTGCTGTCAGGGCAAAGGTTTGAATCGCTGATAACAAAGCCTGCCTTATAAGATTTTACTCTGGCAACCATAGCAGCCTCATCCTCAATGGACTGTGAGCCGTAAATGAAGGACATACCGCCCTCCTTTGCAAGAGCGATTGCAAGAGTGTCGTTTGAAACAGATTGCATAATAGCAGAAACAAGAGGGATGTTAAGAGTGATGGGGGACTCTTCTCCCTTTCTGAATTTGCACAAAGGAGCTTTAAGACTAACATTATCAGGGATACAATCCGGTCCTGTGTATCCGGGAATGAGAAGATACTCGCTGAATGTTCTTGAAGGTTCTTTGCAATAATGTGCCATAAACTAATCTCTCCTTACATTAAGTTATTTCCTTATATTTTACTTTTTATTTTCTGATTTGTCAATTATTAATTATTAACTATATATTTGTCTTATTTTAACTTTAAATTATTGTAAAACAACATATTCTATGATATTATTATTGTACTTTTACACATAGGGGAGAGAAAAATGGCACATTTTGAAGTCGATTTTCACGACAAAAACAGTGAGCGCTATATGATTAGCGGACGCATAAATCGGATTCTCAATGATATGTATGCAAAGTTTGTTATTGTTGACAGTGTTGATACAGGAGATTTTCTGTTCCGTGACGGACAGTATTCTATAGAGGATATTGACAAAGGTGAGTGGACTCCCTTTGCCGCAAACAAGGATTATTGGGGCTACCGTGAATGCTATTGCTGGTTCAGGCAAAAGGTGAAAATACCCGAAAAATTCAAGGGTGAGCACGTTTTATACAGCATTAAGCCTTATGCCAGAGCATGGAGAGAAGAGGTAAACCCGCAGTTTATTATTTTCGTAAACGGTAAAGTAGTTCAGGGCAGTGACAGTAACCACCAGTATGTTACACTTACCGAGTGTGCCCAAGGCGGTGAGGAGCTTGATATCGCTATCAATGCCTATTCCGATGATTGGGAATGGAAGGGCGAAATACAGATGGGTGCTAAGCTTCAGGTTATGGATGATGTGGCATTCGGTACATATTTCGATTTGCTTACACCTCTCAAGGTGGCTAAATACAAGGGCGAGGATGATGATGCGAGAATCAATATCCTTAAGGCACTTAATGAAGCATGCAATATTCTTGATATAGATACCAATGACAGACAGTTTTTCAGAGAGTCGGCTATAGAGGCATCAAAGTATCTTGACGAAAATCTTTACGGTCGCTTTGAGGAGGCTACTGCCTGGTGTGTAGGTCACACTCACATTGATGTGGCATGGCTCTGGAGACTCAGACAGAGCCGCGATAAGGCTTGTCGTTCCTTCTCTACCGTTCTTAAATTTATGGAGGAATATCCTGAGTATATTTTTATGTCCTCTCAGGCACAGCTTTACGATTATGTGAAGCAGGATTATCCCGAGGTTTTTGAACGAATCAAGGAAAAGGTGAAGGAGGGCAAATGGGAGCCTGAAGGAAGTATGTGGGTTGAGGCTGATACCAATGTTTCCTCAGGTGAGGCTCTTGTACGCCAGTTTATGGTAGGTAAGCGCTTCTTCCGTGATGAGTTCGGTGTGGATAATAAGATTATGTGGCTTCCCGATGTTTTCGGCTACTCTGCCGCAATTCCCCAGCTTATAAAGAAATGCGGTATGGACTATTTTATGACCACAAAAATCAGCTGGAACGAATACAATAAATTCCCTTATGATACCTTCAAGTGGAGAGGTATTGACGGAACAGAGGTGCTTTCTCACTTCCCGCCAAGCTGCCACGTTACTGCCGATGAAAGGAAAAATTGGCAGACAACATATAACAGTAAGCTCAGACCTCTTTATGTTTTAGGTGGCTACAAGAGATATTCCCAGAAGGATCTTTCAAAGGATTATCTTATGTCATACGGCTTCGGTGACGGAGGCGGCGGCCCCACAATTGAAATGCTCGAATACGGCAGAAGAATGGCAAAGGGTATTCAGGGCTGTCCTGTTGTAAAGCAGTCAACCTCTCTTGACTTCTTCCGACACCTTGATGAAAAGGTCAGCTCAAACAAAAGACTTCCCGTATGGTGCGGAGAGCTTTATCTTGAATTCCACAGAGGTACTCTCACAAGTCAGGCAAGAAACAAAAAATATAACCGTAAGAGTGAATGTCTGTATCACGATACAGAAACTCTTTCTGCAATTGCGTTTAAGGAAACAGAGCTTTCTTATCCCAGGGAAAAGCTCCTTGAAAACTGGAAGCTGATTCTTCTCAATCAGTTCCATGATATTCTTCCAGGCTCATCCATTGCTCCCGTTTACGAGGATAGCAGGGAGGATTATGAGAAGGTGCTCAGGGAAGGCTGCGATATGACCGCAAAGGCTCAGAGAGCTATTTCTTCGGCTATTAATGTAGAAAATGACAGCCTTATTGTTTTCAATACAACCGGCTTTAACAGAAAAGATGCAGTTGTTTGCGATTGTCCCCTTGAGGGAGAATTTTCTCTCTTTGATATTAACGGAGAAGAGATTCCCTACCAGAAAACCTTTGACGGTAAAATTGTGTTTGTGGCTTCAGTTCCTGCAAAGGGCTACACAAGTGTTAAGGTGTCTGCTGCAGTACCTTCGGGTAAAGCTTCTGTCAATGCAACCGAAAAGGCTGCCGATACAAAGTATTTCTCGCTTACCTTTGGGGATGACGGAAATATAACAAGTCTTATTCACAAGCCTACAGGCAGAAGTGTTGCTCCTGAGGGTGAATGTGTGGGTAAGGTAAGAGCATATCAGGACAGACCTCATAACCACGAGGCTTGGGATATCAAATGCTATTTCGAGGAAAAGGTATGGGAGCTTGAGTTCAAATCTGCAGAGCTTGTGGAGAAGGGCCCTGTACGTGCAGTGTATAAGGTTGACAGAGCCTTCCGTAATTCTACATTTACCGAGTATTATTGTGTATATTCAGAGCTTGACAGAATTGATGTTGATTATGAGGCAGATTGGCACGAGGATCACGTTGTTCTCAAGGCGGATTACCCTGTTGATGTAAATGCGGTTAAGGCAACCTTTGATATTCAGTTCGGTAATGTGGAGCGCTCCACAACAACAAATACCACATGGGATTTTGCACAGTTTGAGGTGTCTATGCACAAATGGGCAGACCTTTCTGATAACGGCTTCGGACTTTCAGTAATCAATGACTGTAAGTACGGTTGTGATGTTAAGGACGGACATATCCGCCCCACGCTTTTCAGATGTGCTACCAACCCCAATCATATTCAGGACAGAGAGCATCATTCCTTCTCCTTCTCAATCTATCCTCATAAGGGCAGAGTAAATGATTCGGATGTTGTCAAACAGGGCTATAATGTAAACTTCCCTCTTTACACAGTGTTCAGCGAAAAGAATGAGGGTGCTTTACCTGCTGAATATTCATTTATCAGCTGCGATGCAGATAATGTTGTTATAGAGACTGTTAAGGTTGCAGAGGACAGTGATGCAATTATTGTCCGTGCTTATGAAACCTGGAACAGTAAAATTTCCGCAACCTTTAAGCTTTGCGGTGCTATAAAAGAGCTTAGTGAATGTAATCTTCTTGAAGAAGAGGATGTGGCTATGCCCTTCGAGGGTGATACCTTTGCGGCGACCTTCAAGCCCTTTGAGATAAAAACCTTCAAAATTAAGTTTAAATAAGGAATTATTATGAGTTACAGTTTTTTTGCTATGATTTCCCGAATGAAATACATAGACCGTTGGGCTTTGATGAGAAATACAGAAAATGAAAGCCTTGACAGTCACTCCAAGGAGGTTGCCGTAATTGCTCATGCTCTTGCGGTTATAGGAAATAAGCGCTTCGGGAAAAATTATAATGCTGACAGAGCGGCGGTTTTAGGACTCTATCACGATGCCCATGAGATTATAACAGGTGATATGCCTACTCCGGTTAAATACCACAACAAGGATATTCTTGAGGCTTTTCGTGGTGTTGAAGAGGCGGCAAACGAGAAGCTTTTAGGTAAGCTCCCCGATGACCTTCGGGATGTGTTTTCTCTTGCCCTGACAGGGGAAGAGGATAAGGATTTGTTGCCGCTTATAAAGGCTGCTGATCGTATCAGCGCATTGATTAAGTGTATCGAGGAGAGAAAAGCCGGTAACACGGAATTTGCAGAGGCAGAAAAATCCACAAGAAAGCGTGTAGCTGAATGTGGATTGCCCGAGGCATTGTTGTTTATGGAAGAATTTCTTCCTGCCTATGAGCAGACTCTCGATACCTTGTGATGTCAGAATAATAAAAAATACGGCTTCTGTAAGGCAGATACCTTGCAGAAGCCGTATTTATTTGTTTTCAGGAAATTAATCTACATCCTTAAATTCGACCTCGGTGTAGCCGTTTCCGTCAGTTTTCGGCAAGCTTGTGCTGTCCTTACCAAAAATCTGGTACAAGAGCAGAGCCGCACCGAAAATCAGAAGTCCGAAGCCTACAAAGGCAGTTATTGTGGTAGCACCCTTGAATGGGTTGAAAATAAGAAAAATACCGAATACAGTCAAGGCTATTGAAGAAAGTCTTGAGAATAAGCCTTTGCCGATTTTGTGGATTGAGAAAAAGGAGGAAATTCCGTAGGTGGCAATACTCAGTCCCATAAAAAACGGAATAACCGAGAGCAGAAATGCAGGGCGGAAAATCAATATAAGAGAGATTGTCAGAAGAAGGATTCCGCTGAAAATATCCCAGAAGGATTGTTTTCCTGATTTCCTGTCCTTATAGTATTCAAATACACGCATAGCACCGGTTATAAGAGCAAGGGCACCGATACAAAGACATACTGTTTTCAGGGATGCTCCGGGGAAAAGTAATATGAAAAGTCCTGTAACTGTAAGTAAACCGCCCAAAAAGACAAGTAATGTCCTGGAGGGATATTTTTTTAAAGCTTTCAATTTCATCACCATATATATTTTAACCTCTGTATGTTAAGAAATCACAAACAGAAAATTACAGAAATGTAAAAATTTACTTGTTATTTGCTTTTTCTCTTTCGTTGAGCTGCTTTGTGATGCTTTCCATATATTCACCGTGAAGCTTGAATCTGAAGGTGAAAACAAGGAAGGAGAGAATGAGCAGGATAACGGGTGCAATAAGCATCATAAAGCTTATTGCGCTCTTTACAGCCTCGCTGTTTTGTGCATGGAGATTTTCGTTGTATTTTGAGGCATCAAGTCCTGTAAAGAGTATGATTGTCTGAATGGTATATGCCATTTTCTGGAGAAAGCCCTTCATGGAGAAGGTGATTGACTCTGAACGGAAGCCCTGCTTTACCTCGCCGTAGTCAACAATATCGGCAAGGAAAACTGTCTGTGAAACAAACATTGATGCGATACCGATAGAGGCGATTGTATAGCAGATATTCATAAGAAGGAGGGAGCTTGCCGCAGAAACGGAAAGCATCATTCCGGAAAAACCGAAAATAGCAAGAAGGAGAGATGTCTGATATGTTCTTCTGCGGGTAGTGAACTTCATCATAATCGGAATAACACCAAGTCCGAGAATGGAGCCTACGGAACCGAAGAGATTGAAGGTGCCTTGCTTGCCGGGATCACCGATAACCACATCAAAGTAGTACACACCCACACCTGAAACCATATACCAGCCTGCATTTGAAAGCATGGCAAAGAGCATAAATACAAGAAGCTGGTCATTGTTTTTGGCAATAGAGAACATTTTCTTGAAGGTGAATTTTTCCTTGTGCTTTGTAATGTGCTTTTCCTTGGTGTTTGCAACGGAAAGACAAGAGAAGCCCACCAATGCGGCGGCACAGATAATTGCCCACAGACTGTAGCTTCGTGCATCTGCGATTTTCTCGCCATTGGATATTGTTTCGCTGAGCAGAGGAAGTACAATGGGCGTGAATATGGAAATTATACCCTGACCGATACCCGAAAAGCTTCGTGCAATTGTGGCAATAAGACTGCGCTCCTTGGGATCATTTGTAAATGAGGGTACCATTGACCAATAGGGGATATCTGCCATTGTGTTTGTCATACCCCAGCCTACATAGAGAATTGCTACATATATGTACAGAGGCAGACCGCCAAGCTGAAGCCCGGGATTTGTAAATAAAAGGGCAAGTACAACTGCATTACAACAAGCACCTATAAGTATCCAGGGGCGGTATTTACCCATTTTTGTCTGTGTGTTATCAACGATTGTACCCATAAGAGGATCGTTGATTCCGTCCCATATTCTGGCAAACGGTGTCAGAAAAAGCAGAAATTTCTTGTTGAGATGAAGAATATCCGTAAGATATTTTGCAAGGAAGGAGTAGAAAAGACCATAGCTTAAATCAAGGCCTACTGCACCCACACCATACGAAAACATTTGCTTGATGGATTTTTTGTTCATATTTATACCTGCTCTCGTTGGTTATCCGTAAGAAACGGATAACTGATTTTTGATATTGATATTTTAGCTGTTATAGTCAGTCGAAACAGCGTGAAAAACACTGCTTCGACTGAAATCCGCCTACAGTCATTATAACAATAAAAGATATTCTTAGCAAGTTTATTTTCTCTTTTGGTATACTGCAGGTGTTTTTATGTATTGTTCAGGTTAATTTTTCCTTGTTCATTGACAAAATAAATATAGCTATGATAAAATACAAAGGATATAAATTTATTGCAAAGGGGCTTTATTTATGAACGAAAAAGTACAGGCAATTATTGATTTGATTAAGGAGAAGGACATTAAAATGGTTGACTTCAAGATGGTTGACATCAACGGTCAGTTCCGTCACGTTACCATTCCTGCAGGAAGCTTCTCCGAGGATGTTTTTGTAAGCGGTATAGGCTTTGATGCTTCCAACTATGGTTATGCTGTTGTTGAGAAAAGTGATATGGTGTTTATTCCCGATCCCGATACTGCTATGATCGATCCTTTCTGTGAAATTCCTACCCTTACAATGAGCGGTAATGCAATGATTATTGATACTCCTGCAAACAGACCTCTCGCACAGTATCCCAGAAACATTGTACTTGCAGCAGAGCAGTATATGAGAGATTCGGGTATCGCTGATACAATGCTTATCCTTCCTGAGTTTGAGTTCTATCTTTTTGATCAGGTAGGCTGGGAGGTACAGCCCAACTCCGTTTCTGTTTCTCTTGATGCAAAGCAGTCATACTGGAACAGTAATACTGAGGGTAAGGGCTACATAGTTCCCAAGCAGAAGGCATATCACATTGCGAAGCCCTATGATGTTTCCTATGAGTGCAGAAGCGAAATGTGTATGCTTATTGAAGAAGCAGGTATTCCTGTTAAGTATCACCATCCTGAGGTTGCCGCATCAGGTCAGTTTGAAATTGAACCCCAGCTTGGAGAAATGTCAAAGATGGCAGATGCTACAATGACAATCAAGTACATAATCAAGAATACCGCTGCAAAGTATGGTATGAGTGCAACCCTTATGCCTAAGCCCGTATATGGTGAGGCAGGAAGCGGTATGCATGTGCATATGCTCCTTATGAAGGATGGTAAGCCCGTATTTGCAGATGATGAGGGTTATGCTCATCTTAGCCGCGAGGCACATTACTTCATCGGAGGACTTCTTAAGCATATCAGCTCTCTTTGTGCTATTGCAAACCCCAGTACAAACTCCTTCAAGAGACTTGTGCCCGGCTTCGAAGCACCTGTTACAGTGG
>JAZSCI010000016.1:0-1999 GCA_045602865.1 Acutalibacteraceae bacterium | reverse complement strand
ATAAGAGAATGTGCAAGGGTCGGTAAAGAGGAAGGGATGATTTTTAACGCCCTTCACGGTCCCTTTGGTAACACGGCAAGTATGTGGGATGAAAATGAAAAAGAGGATGCTCTTAAGGGAGTGGAGCAGTTCAAGCATTGTATCGACCTTTGTGTGAAATATAATGTTCCCGTAATGGTGGCTCATGTTTATGTGGGCTTTGATGAGGAGTACAAGCCCACCGCCTTTGGCATAGAAAACTATGGTAAGGTTGTTGAATACGCTTCGGAAAAGGGTGTGAAAATCGCCTTTGAAAACACCGAGGGAACAGAGTATCTCGATGCTGTTTTAAATGCTTACAAGCACCTTGAATGTGTAGGCTTTTGCTGGGATTCAGGCCACGAAATGTGCTATAATTATTCCGAAAACCTTCTTGAAAGGCACGGTGATGTGCTTATTGCCACCCATATCAATGATAATCTGGGAATCCGCGATTATAACGGAAAAATATTCTGGCACGATGACCTTCATCTGTTGCCCTTTGACGGTATCGGGGATTGGGATGAGCTTGCACGAAGAGTGAAGAAAACGGGCTTTTCTGACATTCTCACCTTTGAGCTTAACAACAAATCCAAGCCCAACCGCCACGAAAATGATAAATATGATGAAATGCCCATTGAGAAATATCTTGCGGAGTGCTACATAAGAGCTTGCAGATTCGCAAGTATGATAGACAGATAAATTCAAGTAAACATCAAAGGAGTGATTTTGTGAAGTGTCCCAATTGTCAGAGAGAAATCGGAAGATTTGAGCTTTCTCCTGATTGCAAGCATTGCGGTGCAAATATTTTTTATTGCCAGCAGAAAAAGCTTCTGACAGATGATGCCAAAAAATGTGAGCTTGAATATGCCACATATCGGATTCTCGTAGCAAAACTGAAAACCGCATTTATCGGAGGTCCTGTTCAGATTCTTCGTATTGTGGCTATGCTTCTTGCCATAGGTGCGATTTTTATTCCTCTCGGCAGTGTAGGTGTTGACCTTTCCCTTATAAACGGCTCCTTCAGCTTCGGTGCCTGGGGAGTGTACAGCGGATTTACCAACGGTACCATTGAGGCTATGCTGAGTCTTATTGATTATGTACCTGCCCAGATGGGTGTGAGCCTTGTACTTCTCGGTCTTATGGTAGTGATTTTTCTTGTGGGCTTCGGCATTTTCCTTGCTCTGCTTTTATCATTTATTAACATTCAGCGCAGTGCAGGAGTTATGAGAAGCTTGTCTGTTGCAGGTGGAATTTTATCCATTATTGCTTTGGGAGTAAGTCTTGCACTTCCCTCTGTTTGTGCTGAAAGTACTTTTATAACAGGAAAATGGGGAGTGGGATCCATTGCCTGTATACTGGTTTTTGTTATGATTTTTGTTCTTAATAATCTGATTATAAAGAAAAATATTCAACCCTGCATAGATGAGCTTGATATTAAAAGAGTGGCTCTCGGCAAAAAGATAAAGGCAGGAGAGATTTCTCTTGATGAATTAAGTCTGCCCGTTTTTGAAAAGGCAGAGGCATCTGAGAAGGGCGGTGAGCCTTGTGAATAAAAATCAAAGCAAGAAAAAGCAATTTATCCTTTTTGGAGTATGCAGTATGTTAGCCCTTGCGCTGTGTATGGCAGCTCTCGTTGTTACTGTCAGAAGGGTTGACGGCAATACTACGGTTGAGCATAAGGCAGAAAAAGAGAGCAGGACACCGCTTAAAGGAAATGAAAGTGAGCTGGTGTCCTATGTGAAAAAGCTCACAGGCGAGGCTCAGGAAAATCTTTTTATAAAAGCAAACAAATATACGGATATCGGTATGGAGCTTTCAGAGGAAACAGAGAGTCTCAGCGAAAACGATAAAACGCTTTTTTCATACATAAAAAGCAATATAACCCAATATGCCGATACTCTTTACGGAGAGGATGCAGTGGGTGTATTCGGTGAGCCCTGCAAGGTGCTTCCTCTTGTGAATCTGGAAAAATGCGATA
>JAZSCI010000015.1:0-6019 GCA_045602865.1 Acutalibacteraceae bacterium | reverse complement strand
ATCTGACCATCAAGGAGAGCTGCCTGTTCCTCAAGCTGGGATTTTGAACGGATATTTTCATCAATTCTTATATTGATTTTGCGGGTTTCCTCTACGGTTTTTTCGATTTTGTCCGCAATCTCTTCAATAACCCTGCACACATCCTCATAATGTGCATCAACAGTTGTTATTTTCTTTTCGTGCTCACGAAGGTCATTTTTTGTTTTGTCAATTGTATAGAGCCATATACCGATTTCGAGAGTTTTCTTCTCCTCGGCATATTCAAGGAATTTATGTGCCTTTTCGCTCTGCACCTTCAAAGGTCCCACACGAGCATCAAGCTCGGTAAGAATATCTCTCAATCTGAGAAGATTTTCCTCTGCCTGATTCAGGCTTCTCATAGCATCTGCTCTGCGGTATCTGTAATGAGAAATACCTGCCGCCTCTTCAAGCATATCACGGCGGTCTCCTGATTTTCCCGAAATCAGAGTTTCAATCTTACCCTGACTTATCATAGAATAGCCGTCACGGCCTAAGCCGGTGTCCATAAACAGCTCGTGAATGTCCCTGAGTCTTGCCTGTTCTCCGTTTATTTTATATTCACTTTCACCCGAACGATAATATCTTCTTGTGACACTTACAAGCTTCTCGGGATTATTAAGTGCCATATCGGAATTATCAAGCTTAAGTGTAACCTCTGCAAAGCCAACTGCCCTACGGGAGTCTGTACCGCTGAAAATTACATCTTCCATTTTTGAGCCACGGAGGTTTTTAGTAGACTGCTCTCCGAGAACCCAACGCATAGCATCAGAAAGATTACTCTTTCCGCTTCCGTTTGGACCGACTACTGCGGTTATGCCTTTACCGAACTCCAATACGGTTTTATCGGGAAAGGATTTAAAGCCTTGCATTTCAATCGCTTTAAGATACATCAGATTTACTCCTAATCTGTAATTTTATCAAGCTCTGCGCTATATTTCTCAAGCCCCTCTTTTCCTTTTACGGAAAGATTGATGCCCCTCTCCTTGAAATAAAGCTTATTAGAGCCCTTTTGTCCTGTCATCTTCGATATTTCACGAGGATTGACAAAAACTGTTATATTTCTATTTTCTGCAGCTTCTGATGAAAGAGGGTATATTTCCTTTACCATCTCCTCAACAAGCTCACGGTATATACGGGCTTCACACAGCTCACCGAAGGCGGGATGATAAGGCCCTGCAAGATAGCCTTCCTCTACATTTCCGCCTGAATGAAGTCCAAGTCTTATAACCCGTATATTATTATCGAAAAACATTTTTAAAAGTGAAGCACAGAGAGTAACAGTTTCCTCAAGAGAAAATGTGGTATACTCACCCTTTTCGTACAACTCACCAAGATATGTGTCCTGAAGAATTATAGTGGGATAAATTCTTACCGTATCGGGCTTTATATGAATAATATCCTTTGCGGTATTAAGTGATTTCTCTGTTGTGTCCCCTGAAAGTCCTGTCATCATCTGCAACCCCAACGAAAAGCCCTTTGACTTTATAAGTCGTGATGCTTCAAAAATATCCTCGCGGGTATGACCTCTGCGGTTGAGAAGCAGAACCTCCTCATCCGTACTCTGCGCACCTAATTCAATGGCAGTTACTCCGTAATATTTAAGAATTTCAAGAACTTCCTCATCAATAGCATCCGGTCGGGTGGACACTCTTATTCCCGAAAATATACCCTTATCAACAAAAGGCTTTGCCACCTCAAGCAAGGATATCATATACTCTCTGTCAATTGCCGTAAAGCTACCGCCAAAGAAGGCAATTTCCGTATTCTGCGGATTAAGCACTTCCTCTGTCGCAACGGAAAGTGTTCTCAGCACCTCCTCTGGTGTAAGCTCTTCACATTTGCCCGAAATAGTTTTCTGGTTACAGAACGAGCATTGGTGGGGGCAACCTGCATGAGGCACAAAGAGAGAAATATTCGCGTGCTTCATTTCATAAGCAGGGTAAGTGCATTACCCGCCGCTGCCTGCTCGGCTTCCTTTTTACTTCTTCCCGAGCCGGTGCCCACAACCTTACCGTTAAGCTTAACAACAAACGAGAAAATCTTTTCGTGGTCAGGACCGCTCTCGCCTATTTCTTCATAAGTAAGGGTATTTCCTTTTTCCTTCTGGATTTCTTCCTGCAGAAGAGATTTATTATCCTTAAAGCCAACCTCTCGCTTAACTGCATCCTTTATGAAGGAAAGTATATATTTACTGACAGGCTCAATACCCCCATCAAGATACATAGCCGCTATAACTGCTTCAAAGGCATCGGAAACAATTGACGGTCTGTTTCTGCCGCCGGTGTGCTCCTCACCCTTTCCCATAAGGATAAAATCTCCGAGGGAAATTTTCTCTGCAAACTTGAAAAGAGATTTCTCGCACACAACCGCCGCACGAAGCTTTGTAAGCTCACCCTCCGGGCGTGTTTTGTACTCGGAGAAAAGATACTCTGCCGTAACAAAGCCGAGAACCGAATCTCCAAGAAATTCAAGTCTTTCGTTATCCTCGGGCTTGCGATTTTCGTTTGCATAGGATGAGTGTGTCAATGCTCTTTCAAGAAGAGCCTTATCCTTAAAGCTATAGCCTATTTTCTCTTCAAATACAGACAGGTTCATATTTACCTCCCGTAAAAAGCCAAGCTTCTTTGAGCAAGCTTTTCATATCGTTCTTTTTTATCTCGGATTTTCTCATCCAAGGGATCTATTATACCGAATGCAGCTCCCATTGGCTGGAAATTCTTTACACTTTCATCACAGATATACTGAGACAATGCACCTAACATTGTGATTTTCGGCAACGAAACAGGCTCCTCACCAAAAAGCTGTCTCGCAGCATTGAAGCCGCCCAATATTCCCGATGCGGCAGATTCCATATAACCCTCCACACCCGAAATTTGTCCTACAAAATATATCCGTGGTTCTTTTTTCATATTAAAAGCTTGTGTAAGAAGTCCCGGAGAATTAAGAAATGTGTTACGGTGCATTACACCATATCTCACAAACTCTGCATTTTTCAATGCAGGGAACATTGAAAACACGCGCTTCTGTTCTCCGAATTTCAGATTTGTCTGAAATCCCACAAGGTTATACATTGTACCATCCTTGTTCTCTTTACGAAGCTGAAGATTTGCCCAAGGTCTGTGCCCCGTTTTCGGATTCACAAGTCCCACAGGCTTTAAAGGTCCGTAGCGCATAGCATCCTTACCTCTTGAGGCAAGTACCTCTATGGGCATACAACCCTCATATACATCCTTCTTCTTATCAAAGCTATGAAGCTCTGCGCTTTCTGCGTTTACAAGCTCCTCGTAAAATGCCTCGTACTCCTCCTTATTGAGAGGACAGTTTATATAATCATCCTCACCGCCTCTGTCATATCGGGATTGAGTAAAGGCATATTCCATATCAACACTTTCGGCTGTAATAATGGGTGCCGCCGCATCATAGAAGGAAAGAAAATCCTTTCCGCATATACGAGCCACATCCTCTGCAAGAGCATCGGACATCAAAGGTCCTGCGGCTACTACTACAATACCCTCATCGGGTATTCTGGTTACTTCCTCTCTAACAAGGGTGATGTTTTCATCATTTTCTATAGCCTCTGTAATAAGCTTTGAAAAAATATCTCTGTCAACTGCCAAAGCACCGCCTGCAGGCACAGCAGCCTTGTCCGCCGCCTCAAGACAAACAGAGCCGAACAACCTCATTTCCGCCTTGAGAAGACCAGCCGCCGAGCCTAAACGGGATGCCTTCAGGGAATTGGAGCAAACAAGCTCCGCTAAATTTTCGCTTTTATGAGCAGGAGAGAATTTACGAGGCTTCATTTCGTAAAGTGTTACCTTTACACCTCTGCGACTAAGCTGCTTAGCCGCCTCTACTCCTGCCAATCCACCGCCTATAACAACGGCCTTTTTCTCTGTATTACTCATTTTCTTTTGTTTTCTTTGCGTTCTTTCTTGCCGCCTTGAAGGAATAGTCGCAACCCTCACCTGAGCAGTTTACAACTCCGCCCTTGCCCTTAAAGAGAGCCTTGCCGCACTTGGGACAATTCTCACCGGTAGGCTTATCCCATGTCATAAAGTTACATTCGGGATAATTGCTGCAGCCGTAGAACTGGAAGCCCTTCCTTGATTTTTTGCCGATTACCTTACCGCCGCATACAGGACAAGCTGCATTTGTTTCCTCAACAAGGGGCATTGTACTCTTACATTCGGGGTATCCGGGACAGGCAAGGAATTTGCCGAAGCGACCAACCTTTACCACCATATTTCTTCCGCATTTTTCACATTTTACATCTGTGATATCTTCCTGAAGCTGGATTTTCTGTCCCTGCATTTCATTTTTTGCCTTTGAAAGGGAAAGCTCAAGGTCATCATAGAATTCTCTGAGAACCTCAACATAATCAATCTGACCTTCATCAATTTCATCAAGTCTGAGCTCCATTGATGCGGTAAATTTGGTGTTTACGATTTTCTGGAATTTCTCCTTGAGAAGGTTTGTAGTTGCTCTGCCAAGCTCTGTATCCTTGAGAAGCTTACCCTCTCTCTTTACATATTCACGCTTGATAATTGTGCTTACGATTGAAGCATAGGTACTTGGTCTGCCAACTCCGGTTTCCTCAAGGGCCTTGATAAGGGATGCCTCTGTGTAATGTGCAGGAGGCTGAGTGAAATGCTGATTACTCTTGATTTCCTTCGCCTTGAGGGTTTCGTCCTTCTTGATCTCGGGAATAGTGCTTTCATCCTCTGACTCATCACGACTTTCCTCATAAAGAGCAGTAAAACCATCAAATTTAACTGTGTATCCGTTAGCAGAAAACATACAGAAGCCGTCAACATTTTCCTTTTCTGCCTTGATTTCTACCTTTACGGTATCCTGAACACAAGCAGCCATAAGACTTGCTACATATCTGCACCAGATAAGGTTATAAAGCTTATACTGGTCATTTGTAAGACTTGATTTTGCCATTTTGGGAGTAATTGCAACATTGGTAGGTCTTATAGCCTCGTGACCATCCTGAGCATTACTTCTTGTTTTGAAATAACGGGGCTTTTCGGGAAGATACTTCTCGCCGTATTCATTTGCTATAAATTCATTTGCAGCGGCTCTTGCTTCCTCTGAAATTCTCAACGAGTCAGTTCTCATATATGTTATAAGACCAGTTACGCCAACACCTGCTACATCCACACCTTCATAAAGCTCCTGTGCGAGCTTCATAGTTTTCTGTGACTGGAAGCTGAGTCTTCTGGAAGCCTCCTGCTGCATGGAGGATGTAATAAATGGAGGTGCAGGCTGTCTCTTTCTTGTGCCTTTTTTTACGGAATCAACTGTAAATACTGCGCCATCAACACGATTATAATAAGCCTGTGCCTCTTCACTGTTTTCAATCTTCACCTTTCCGTTTTCATCGGATGTGAGAGCTGCAGAGAAGGTCTTTCTGTTTGAAATAAACTTAGCATCAATTGACCAGTATTCATCGGGATTGAATTTCTCGATTTCTTCCTCCCGGTCAACAATAAGCCTTACTGCTACGCTCTGCACACGACCTGCAGAAAGTCCTCTGCGGATTTTCTGTGAGATAAAGGGGCTGAGTCTGTAGCCCACAAGTCTGTCCAATATACGGCGAGCCTGCTGAGCATCTACAAGTCCCATATCAACAACATCAGGATTGCTGATACCCTTCTTTACACTTGTTTCGTTAATCTCATTGAACTTAACACGATTTTTCTGAGAAAGGTCAAGTCCCAGCACAGTTGCAAGATGCCAGGAAATAGCTTCTCCTTCGCGGTCAGGGTCAGTTGCGAGATATACCATATCACTTTTCGCAACAACATCCTTAAGATCCTTTACAAGCTTTTCCTTGCCCTTTATGATTGCATATTTGGGAGCAAAGTTATTCTTTACATCTACGCTCAGCTTTGCTGCAGGTAAGTCTCTGATGTGTCCCATTGATGCAACAACATCAAAGTCGCTACCAAGATATTTCTTAATGGTTTTAGCCTTTGCAGGCGACTCCACAATT
>JAZSCI010000014.1:0-7320 GCA_045602865.1 Acutalibacteraceae bacterium | reverse complement strand
CAGGCAAGAAGACTTAAAATCAGAGCAGGCGGTAAGGATAAGAAATACTTCCCGCACACCCTTAACAATACGGTTGTTGCTCCACCCAGAATGCTTATCGCATTCCTTGAGAACAACCTTAATGCTGACGGAAGCGTAAATATTCCCGAGGCTCTGAGACCATATATGGGCGGTAAGGAAAAGCTTATTCCCACAAAATAAGCCTTTCAGAAATTTTCTCTGAGAGATGAAAGAGGCAATAATGAGAGATAAGTACAATTCAAGAGAAAACAACAGAGCGAAGGATTTTGACAGAGTCGAGAATACAGGCTCTGCCAATGAAAAGGATATTATATTCGGAAGAAATTCCGTAAGCGAGGCTATTAAAGCGGAAAGACCTATTGACAGTATCCTTGTATCCCGCGGAGAGAAAACGGGCTCAATTCCCAAAATTCTTTCGGATGCCAGAAAGGCAGATATACCCGTAAAAGAGGTTGACCGCAAAAAGCTTGACTTTATGTGTGGTCACGGTAACCACCAGGGTATTATTGCCGTAGGCTCCGTAAAAGCATATTCTTCGGTTGATGATATTTTTGCTCTTGCGAAGGAGCGAAATGAGGCACCGTTTATCATTGTGTGCGATGAAATTGAAGATCCCCATAATTTAGGTGCTATTATACGTACGGCAGAGGCGGCAGGAGCTCACGGTGTAATTGTTCCGAAAAGAAGAAGCGCTCCTTTGAGCTTTGCCGTTGCCAAAACCTCTGCAGGTGCCGTGGAATTTATGCACGTTGCAAGAGTTACAAATATTCCGCAGACACTTGATGAGCTGAAGGAAAGAGGCGTGTGGATTTACTGTGCCGATATGGACGGTGATACCTTCTATAAATCCGACCTTAAGGGTGCAGTTGCTCTGGTTATCGGCTCCGAGGGTAAGGGCGTAGGCAGACTCGTAAAGGAAAAATGCGATGTTGTCCTTTCTATGCCTATGAAGGGGCAGATTAATTCGCTTAATGCCTCTGTTGCCGCAGGAATTCTTATGTATGAGATTTCCAGACAGAGAGATTCGTAATCTGTAAAGAAAAATTCTTGGCATCTGCTCAGGCGGATGAAACGGAAAAGAAAATGAAAATAACTTATTTAAAGCAAGGCTTGATTGGGGGATGAGAAATGTCTGATGAACGAAAAACACCAAGAAAATGGTCTTTGGAGGAGATAGATGAGCTTCTTCAGGACAGTGGAATAGTGCCATCGGAGGAGGATACTCCCGCTGATACCCAGCCTGTGAAAAAGGCTGAGGCGGTGAATCCCAGACCTGTTCGTAACGATGATATCAAGCATAATATTATCTCTGAGGAGATTGAACATTCCGACAGTGTTGCAGAGCCTCAGGTTTATGCAGCATTTGTAAGTAATAAATACAGAGACAGGTTTTTCAATAAGCCCGTTCAGAATCTTGAAAAAACTGTGGAAAGGGAATTTATTCCCCCTGAAAATCAGAAATATGAGAGAAGCGGCTTTATAAAAGTGAAAAGCAGCTTTTCGGGTACCGAGGAGCTTGAGCAGGTGCCTGTTCTTGTTCCTGATGATAAGATAAATGAAAAAACCATAGCCGTTGCTGATATGGGTAAAACCCGTTTAGTGGCTGACAGAAAAACAGATTCCGATAAAAAGGATGATGAAAAAAAGAAGAAAACCATCGGTCTCAGAGCACTGGCAAATACTGACAGTAATGCTCATGAGGAGGATGTTTATGATGAGGAGGATCTTCAGCTTTCTCTTGAGGGCTTCCACAATGATGAAGTGGAGCATGTGGATGAAGAGGAGGTAGAGGCAGAGCTTGTGCGCAAGCGTAAGGAAAGGGCAGAAAGCTTTACCATTACCGCTGAAATCAACTCCGAAAACGAAGATGGTGATACAAAAAAATACGGTACGGATGAATACCGTACCGAGGATGACAAGGCAAAGGTTCACTTTTATCTGACAAAAAAGAGAAATACCGCCTACATCACCTTTATAGTAAGTGCCGTAGCCTTTGCCCTTATGAGCATTATGTCGGTTGTTGGCAGAGCTTTTCCCGATACAGAAAAAATTGCTCTTATAATTTCACTGATTATGGCAATTATTGGGGGAGTGGCAAACGGAGAAGCACTGGTAGATGGCGCCAGAGCCTTCAAAGGACTTCGCCTTAACAGAAATTCAGGTGCTTTTGTTGCTTATATCGCAGGTATGGTGCAGAATATTGCATTTCTTGTGTCTTCTCTGTCTCCTATGGCAAATGGCTTCGCCCTCTTGTCAGGGGCAGCAGTGTTACCCCTTGTGCTGAACAAATATGCAGAATACAAGGAGTATTCCAGAATAACAAAAAACTTTGATTATATAAGCAATAATCAGTTGTATTCCATAGGCAAAATCGAAAACAGTGAAATTGCCTTCCAGATCGGAAGGGGACTTCTTCTTGATGAGCCTACGGTTATAGCATCACATAAAACGGAATTCCCAAGAAGGTTCCTTGAGCTTTCCCGCAAATACTATCCCTGCGATGAAATTAACGGAAAATGTGTGCCGGTTGGTGTTGCAATTTCCTTTATTATCGGCGCAATAACCCTTGCCGTTACAAAGGATTCTCTCAATGCTCTTACCGCTTTTACGGCTTCGATATGTGTATCTGTGCCGTATTTCTCGTATTTTGCAGACAGTATCGTGATCTCCAGATTGTCCGAAAAGCTTCTCAAAAAAGGCTCATCAATTTCGGGCTGGGAAGCATACAGACAATGCTCTCAGGCAGACGGTATCACCTTTGATGCGGTGAATCTCTTTGATGGTGGGGATGCAAATATTCCCGGTATTCACAGATTTTTTGATTTGAGACATGATGAAATACTTCTCTATACGGCGGCACTCATAGTACCTGCAAAGGCACCTCTCACAAAGCTTTTCAGGGATGTTGTGCAGGGCGATACAGATTTGTTCCCGCCCGTAGAGGATCTTATGTACGAGGATAAGCTTGGCTTGTCTGCCTGGGTATTTAACAGAAGAATCCTTGTGGGAAGTGAATCCCTTCTCAAAAATCATAATGTAGATATTCCCGATAAGGCTCTTATCGAAAAGCATCTTACAGAGGGCAGATATCCTGTGTATCTTGCCATAGACGGGAAGCCTGCGGCAGTATTCATTATTGAGTATGGCTTGAATGCACACACCGCAAGGCTTATTAAAAGTATTGAAAAAAACAGTATATCTCTGTTGCTCAGGGCAACAGATGCCAATATTACCGAGGATATGGTTGCCCGGGAGCTTGATATTCCCAAATGCGGCGTAAAGGTGCTTTCTGCCACCTCGGATGAATTGTATAAGGATTACAACGAAAGCACTTCGACTACTGCAGATGCACTTCTTATGCACGATGGAAAGCCTGATTCCTATCTTTCCGCAATTAATGCGGCACTTTCCTTGGGCTCGGCAAAGAACCTTCTTAATATTTTCCAGACCTGCGCTATGGGTATCGGAATTGCCGTAATCGGCGCCCTTGCATTTGCTTCGGGCATTACTACACTGAATATAGCGCATATTCTCATAATGCAGGGCTTTTTCTCTGTGTTTGCCATTTTCTCTATGTCAAGCAGAAGTCTTGTGAAAAATAAGCATCTGCTTAATCGCAGAATTGACAAAAAGAGGAATAAAAGATTCGGAAAAAAATGAGATAATATCAGGACAGAGTGAGCATTGTGTCTCTTGACTAAAGGTCATCTGCATCCTGAATGGGCATTTCACCGTTTTTGGGATTGCCTGTGTACGAGCCGTTTATGTCGGAAGGAAAATCATTTTTCTTGTCAGGCTCGAATTTATTGATTATTTCTTCTGTCAGATTTTTTTCGTGTTGTTTTCTTTTTTTCATAAAATCACCTCGTTACAATTATTTGGGAAAACGGGGCTTTTATGCGGAAAATGTACTGATACATAAACTTTTGAAAGGAGCAAAAGGATTCAAATGAAAAATAGTAAAAGAATATTTGGCAAAATTCTTTCTTTGTTTGTTGCCGTAGCCCTTGTGACAGGTCTAATTCCCGTGGCAGGTGCTTCAGTTTCGGAGGAAAAACTGAAATTAGGTGTAATCTCCGATATTCACTACTATGCCCTGGCTTACAGTGAAAGCACAGATGAATTCGGTGATTGGGCTATGGGTGGAAACAAGCAGTACATTAACCAGCCCGGAATAATTGAATCTGCTTTTGCGCTTTATAAATCAGAGGCACAAAAGGGTAATGTTGACTATATTCTTGTTCCCGGGGACCTTTCCCGAAATGGTGAGTATCAGAGTCATATTGAGCTTGCAGAGAAGCTTCGTGAGCTTGAGGAAGAGTCGGGCGTTCAGGTAATAGTTATAAACGGAAATCACGATATCAACAACTCAAAGGCAGTATCCTATGTGGATGGTAAAACGCCCGTCAGAAAGACAACTCCCGAGGATTTCAGAGAAATATATAAGGATTTCGGATACGATATAGCTACATCCTATTTTACTCCCCCCGAGGGCGAGAAGGCAGGTATGCTTTCCTATGCGGTTTCTCTTGATGGCTATCGCATTATTGCCCTTGATGGTGGTAAATACAGCTCCGACAACACAAAAAGCGGAGAGGATGAGCACGAAACCGCAGGTAATTACTCTGAGGCTCTTGTTGAGTGGGCTCTCGGGCAGTGCAGAGAAGCTAACGAGCAGGGACAGACAATTATAGGTCTGGACCATTGGAGCCTGGCGCCTCACTATGAGAGTCAGGACAGAATACTTCAGGGCTTTACCCTTGATAATTGGCTTCAGGTGGGAGAAAAACTTGCGGATGCAGGTATGCATTATATGTTTACAGGACATTCCCATTCTAATGATGTATCTGAAAATGTTACTGATAACGGTCAGGTTATGTGGGATATCCAGACCGGCTCACTTATAGAATTTCCTCATTTCACCAGAACGGTAGAGTTTACAAACTATGCAGACGGCTCTGTTGAAATGGATTATAAATACCATGAGGTTGATGAGGTGCTTCCCGTTGCAGTAAGAGATACAACTGAAGTGTATGAGAAGCCTTACAGAACAACCTTCTCCTTCAATTATGCGTATAAGGGAGATATTGCTGAATATGCAAAAACTCTCGTTGCTCCTCTTATAACCAACCTTTTTGCAGATATTTCTGACCAAGGCGGTCTTGTTACCTATCTTGATGGTCTTTTAGGTCTTGAAAAGCTTATTTCTCAGTATCTGGGTGCGTTTACTCCCGAGGCTATGGCTTTTATAAATGACCTGGGTACACAGATTGATGAAAGATATATTAATGATACCGACTACACCTTGTCTGTTCTCAATGATATAATCGATCAGCTCTGCAATATGGAGGTTTCTCCCTATTCAAGTATGAGTCTTTATGATGAATACGGTATCGGAAGTGCTTCAAAGAAAGGTACCTTCGGTGATGCAGTTCTCGTAATCATAGAGAATATGACTATGGGTAACGAGGAATTTACCGATCCCTTTATGCTTGATGTTGTTGATCGCTTTGAAAACGGAGATCTGGGACAACAGGTTTTCGAGATGCTCTATGAGCTTCTGGTAAATCAGCTTGTGAGAGATGAAATCCTTTCAAATCTATATGTAAATGTTGATCCCGTATTTGATGAATTGGGCTTCCCTGAGGCGGGAGACTACACGCAGATGTTTGTGGTAGCTCTTGTAAGTGTTCTTAATACTGACCTTAACACCAACGGAAAAACCTCATATCTTGACCTTGCAAACGGTGCATTGGCACTTCTTGACAAGCTCGGTGTGCTTGAGGGTGGATCTGTCAACGGAGTTCTCGATCACCTTATTGAGGAATACATCACAGAAAGTCAGTATGAGGCTTGGGGACATACCTTTGCTTATATAATTGAGGACTTTTCCTCGGATATTTCTCCCGAAGTGGGTGCCGACCTGGATGGCGTTCTTAAATATTCAGGTGCAGTTCCCGTTTCCGTAACCGAGGAAAATTACCGTTTACCAGGTCTTATAAGTGTTTCTTTGGGTAACGATACCCGGACACAGATGAATGTGAGCTGGTATTCAAAATATTCTCTTGAAAATCCCGCTATTGAAATAATTGAATATACGGATGTGCCTGAATTTTCAGGAACAGCTTCATATCCGCAGGGTGTAAGCGTTGAGCTTACCTCGGAAAAGAAAATCCGTGAATTCCCCGGTGTGGATCTGGGTATTATCGGATTGTTCCCCTATGAGCTTCAGTTAAACAGAAATATTGCAAAAATCAGCGGTCTTGAGCCCGGTAAGAAGTACCTCTTCCGCGTGGGTGATTCAAAATACGGCTGGTGGAGTGAAATTGGTGAGCTTCGTACGGCAGACGGAAGCGACGAGGTTACCTTCCTTCACATTACTGACAGTCAGGGACAGAATGAGAAGCAATATGCAGAGTTTGCTGAGCTTTACGATAAGGCTTTGTCCCTTTATGATGACACAGACCTTGTGATTCATTCAGGTGACCTTGTTGATGAAGGTAATAATGTTCACTACTGGAGATATTTCTTCGGTTCAACACAGTCAATGCAGAAAAATCCCATAATGCCTGTTGCAGGCAATCATGAGGGAATGGGCGAAAATGCCATTGTTGATAACTTTGTGCTTCCTGATTCTGTAAAGCAGGATACAGTAAGCGGCTATTACTATTCCTTTGATTACAATAATGTTCACTTTATAATGCTCAACACAAATGACACAACCGATGACGGGCTTTCTGAGGCTCAGCTTAAATGGTTGAAGAAGGATGCGGCAAAATCTACTGCTCGATGGAAGGTTGTTGTGCTTCACAAGGCGGTTTACTCAAACGGCTCTCACTATGATGATAGTGAGGTGAACAGTATGAGAGAGCAGTTTGCTTCTCTTATGCCCGAATTGGGAATAGATATTGTTTTCCAGGGACACGACCATGTTTATCTCAGAACAAATGCTATGAATGGCAACGAAATTGTTGAGGTAACTACAACCGAGGAGACCTATAAATCCTCTGTTTATGAGGTTAAGGTTGATCCTCAGGGTACTGTTTATGCCATTACCGGTGCATCGGGCTGTAAAAGCTATATTGCTAAGAGTAATACCGAAACGGATAAGCTTTTCCCCAGAGCGGAGGCTATTGTGAATGTAGATAGTCCTGTTTTTGCAGGTGTAAGGGTTGTTGGTGATACCCTCTACTATGATGCATATACAGTTGAAAACGGTGAAGCCGAAAAAATAGATTCCTTTGCTATAAAAAATACAGCCGAGTCGGGAGATGCGGACAATGATGGAAGCGTTACCCT
>JAZSCI010000013.1:0-2787 GCA_045602865.1 Acutalibacteraceae bacterium | reverse complement strand
ATGATGGGCGAAAGCACAATGGACGCTTCTTCGGGCTTTGATACTGTTCTTTACAGAGAATCTATGGGCGTTTTCGCAGGTATAGTTCCCGTAAACTTCCCTGCAATGATCCCCTTCGGTTGGATGGCTCCTACTTGTCTTGCTTGCGGTAACACAATGGTTCTCAAGGCAGCCTCTCTCACACCCAGAACAGCACTCAGAATTGCCGAGCTTTACAAGGAAGCCGGTATTCCTGACGGTGTTATCAACGTTGTTACCTGCTCAAGAAACGAAATCAACACGCTTCTTGACCACCCTGATATTAAGGGTATTACCTTTGTTGGCTCAACACCTGTAGGTAAGCTTATTTACGAAAGAGCTGCAAAGGCAGGCAAACGTGTTCAGGCTCTTTGCCAGGCAAAAAACCACGCGCTCGTTCTTGAGGATGCTCCTATTGAAAGAACTGTTGCAGGTATAATTAACTCTGCTTACGGCTGTGCAGGTCAGCGTTGTATGGCACTCTCCTGCTGCGTTGTTCAGGAATCAATCGCTGATAAGTTTGTTGCAGAATTAAAGAAGCAGGCTCAGGCTATCAAGGTTGGCGAATCCGTTGACAAAACCTCAAAGCTCGGACCGCTTACATACAAGAAGCACTACGATGAGGTTGTTGCCGATATCGAAAAAGGTGTCAAGGAAGGTGCAACCCTTGTACTTGACGGAAGAAATCCCGAATTACCCGAGAAGCTTAAGGATGGCTACTTTGTTGGTCCTACAATCTTCGATAATGTTACTGAGGATATGACAATAGGCAGAGATGAGGTATTCGGACCCGTTCTTTGCATTAAGAGAGTAAAGGACTTCCAGGAAGGCCTCAAGGTTATGAATGCTAACCCCTATGCTAACGGCTCTGTTATTTTCACACAGAACGGACATTATGCCCGTGAATTTACACGCTATACAGATGGTGGTATGGTTGGTGTAAACGTTGGTATCCCCGTACCGATCGGCTTCTTCCCCTTCTCAGGACACAAGGATTCCTTCTTTGGCGATCTCCATTGTCTCGGCAAGGATGCTTACCGTTTCTTCACAGAGAGCAAATGCGTAACAACCCGTTGGTTTGATGAGGAAGAAATCAAGAAAACAGAGGTTTCAACCTGGGATGGAACTATATAAAAATCTCAATCATAAGAAAGGACTAATACATTATGCTTAACATTGGTATTATCGGTGCCGGCCGTATTGGTAAGGTTCACCTTGAATCAATTTCCTATCACGTAAAGAATGCTGTAGTAACAGCAATTGCAGATCCCTTTATGAACGATGAAACAAAGGCTTTCTGCGAAGGCTTCGGTGTAGAGAAAATCTACACTGATTACAAGAAGATCATTGAGGATGAGTCTATTGATGCAGTTCTTGTTTGTTCATCAACAGACACCCATGCTGACATTTCAATTGAAGCTATCAACGCAGGCAAGCACGTTTTCTGTGAGAAGCCCGTTGATCATTCAATTGCAAAGATTCAGGCTGTTGCAGATGCACTTGCAGAACATCCTGAGGTAAAGTTCCAGGTTGGCTTCAACCGTAGATTCGATCACAACTTTGCAGCAATTCGCAAGGCTTATGATGACGGAAGAATCGGTGATGCTCACATCCTTAAGATTACATCACGCGATCCCGAACCCCCCAACCCTGCTTATATCAAGGTTTCCGGCGGAATCTTCCTTGATATGACAATTCATGATTTTGATATGGCTACATTCCTTACAAACAGCGATGTTGAAGAGGTATATGTAAACTCAGCAGTTCTCGTTGATCCTGCTATCGGTGAGCAGGGTGACGTTGACACCGCTATTATCACTATGAAAATGGCTAACGGTGCTCTTGCAGTTATCGACAACTCAAGACGTGCTGCATACGGCTACGATCAGAGAGCTGAGCTTTTCGGCTCAAAGGGTATGGTAGCTACTGCTAACGATACACTTTCCACAGCTGTTGTAGCTGATGCTAACGGTGTAACCGGCGAGAAGCCTTTATTCTTCTTCCTTGAAAGGTATATGGGCTCCTTCTCCGAGGAAATGCGCCAGTTCGTTGATGCTTGTGAAAATGACACAGATGTACCCGTAGGTATTCATGCAGGTATGCAGTCCGTTAAAATCGGTCTTGCTGCTAAGCTCAGCGTTGCAGAGCATCGCCCTATTAAGCTTTCGGAGATAAAATAAAATGTCTGATACTATAAACTACGATATTATAGTTATAGGCGCAGGTTGCGGCGGTTTATCCGCCGCACTTTGTGCCGCAAAGGAAGGTAAACGCGTTCTTGTATTAGAACGTAATAATGCACCCGCCGGTCATTCATCAAGCTTTATCAGAGGTCGTTTTGAATTTGAAGCATATCCTCAGGATATTCCCGGATTCTCTCCTGATGATTCGGGAGAAACAAAAAAGCTATTCGATTATATGGGTGTAACTGATAAAATCCAATGGTTAAAGGTGCCCGAGGCATACAGAGTTATAAGCAAATTTTCCGACGGAACAAAGCTTGATGCTACAATGCCGTTTGGTATTGAAAATTATATCGAGGCTATGGAAAAATATGTTCCCGGAAGCAAAGCACCTCTTACAAAATTATTTAAAATAGCAGAGGAAATTGAAGCCTCTGCCGACAGATTCACAACGGATAACCTCGATTCATCCGTTTCTTTTCTTAAATTCCTGAAAAACAATGGTTGTTTTGTTAACACCTGATAAATCGGCTTTATTAATAGGAAAACCGGGTATAGGAAAAACAGCAGTTGTAGAAGGACTTGC
>JAZSCI010000012.1:0-7352 GCA_045602865.1 Acutalibacteraceae bacterium | reverse complement strand
GAATGCGCAACCCTTACCGGATTCAACAACAACCTCTGCAACGGCACTGCCAAGACCGCCGATAATTGTGTGGTCTTCAACTGTGATGATACGGCGAGTATCCATAACAGCTTTAAGAACAGCTTCTTTATCAAGAGGTTTAATTGTGTGCATATCAAGAACGCGAACCTTAAGTCCGTCTGCTTTCTCAAGGAATTCAGCAGCCTGGAAAGCCTGGAATACGCAAGAACCGCAAGCGATAATTGTGATATCTGAGGCTTCGTGAACTTCAACTGCCTTGCCTACTTCGAAGCCATAGTTAGCATCTTTATAAAGAACACGGTCGAAGCCACGGTTAATTCTGATATAGAAAGGACCGGGTGTGTTATAAGCTGCCATAACTGCGTTATAGGTTTCATAGCCATCAGCAGGACAGATAACTGTAAGGTTGGGGATTGAACGTGTCAATGCAAGGTCGCAGATAGCATGGTGTGTTGAACCTGCCTGACCGAAGGAAGTACCTGAATGAGTAGCAATAACTTTTGCATTGATGTTCTGGTAGCAAAGGTCTGTGTGAAGCTGGTCTGCGGAACGGAAGGATGCAAACTGAGAGAAGGTTGAAAGGAAGGGAACAAGACCTGCCTTTGCCATACCTGCAGCAACACCGAACATATTCTGCTCTGCGATACCTACATTAAAGAATCTGTCGGGGAATTTCTTTTGGAAATCACCGATTTTTGTTGATTTTGCAAGGTCTGCTGTAAGAGCAACAACCTCGGGATGTGCCTCTGCAAGCTCAACGAGAGCCTGGCCGTAAATTTCGGCTGTGGAGAGAGATGTTGATTGTTCAGCTGTGTAACTTAATCCGCCTGCCATAATTATTCAGCCTCCTTTTCTGCACGTGCAACACGCTTTGCGTATGTTTCCTCGAGGGACTTTTTACCCTTTGCATATTTCTCATCATCAAATGCACCGTAGTGCCATCTGAAATCGCCTTCGATAAAGTCGATACCGCAGCCCTTAACAGTATCGCAAAGGATAAGAACGGGCTTGTCAGTTTCGTTTTCGTATGCGAAATCAATTGCATCACAAAGCTCCTTGATGTTGTTACCGTCAATTTTCTTTACGATAAAGCCGAAGGCTTCCCATTTGTCGGCAAGGGGCTCAAGAGCCATAACATCCTCTGTGTTACCGTCAATCATATTGTGGTTGCGGTCAACAAAGGTAATGAGGTTTGTAAGCTTGTAGTGAGCGGCACTCATTGCTGCCTCCCAGTTTGAACCCTCATCAAGCTCACCGTCACCGAGAACAACGAAGGTCTTGTAATCCTTTTTAAGGAGTCTTGCGGCAAGAGCAGTACCTACACCGATAGAAAGACCGTGACCGAGAGAGCCTGTGGAAGCATCTACGCCCACAACCTTGTTGGAGTCTAGGTGCATACCCATTTTTGAGCCTGAAAGGTTAAAGGTTTTGAGCATTTCCTTGTCATTGAAGCCAAGGTCGCAAAGTACGGGTGCATAAGCAATACCTGCGTGACCTTTACTGAGAATGAAGCGGTCTCTGTCCTCCCAATTGGGCTCGTCAACCTTGATGTGCATATACTTGTGATAGCACACGGTCATAATGTCCATAACACTCATACCGCCGCCGATATGTCCTGAGCCTGCCCAGTAGGTAGTGTCAAGACAGAGGTTACGGAGCTCGTTTGCTTTCTTTTCAAGAGCAAGCCACTCCTGTTTTGAAAGTGCCATTTTAATTCCTCCTATGCTTTATTAGTTTTTCTGAATTAAATTTCCAAGTTAAAATCACAGTGTTGATTATCAAAGCTCGGGGTGGAGCTTCTTTACAGCCTTGAAGGCATCCTCTGCAATTTCAATTGATCTGTTGATGTCCTCTTTTGTAAGAGAAGCATTTATGAAGTGGTTGTGGTGAGAGGTGATAAACATACCTCTGTTTACGCATTCTGCAACCCAATCCTGGTGAAGAAGGAGAGAGTCATCGTTTGCAATACGAAGATAGAAAAGTGAGGGAGCACCTGTAACCTTAAGGTCAAAGCCGTGCTCTGCACCTGCCTTCTTGAAGCCCTCGGTAAGCTCAGTACCCATTTCCCTGAAGAGCTTGGGAGCATCAATTTTCTTAAGCTTGTTGATACAAGCGATACAAGCGGCAAAGGGAACTGCGCTCATCCAGTAGGAGCCGGTGTAGGAAAGTCCTGCGGCGGCATCCTTAAGGAAATCCTTACCGCAGAAGGCTGACATATTATAGCCGTTTGCAAGTGCCTTACAGAAGCAGATAATATCTGCCTCGAAGCCGAAGAAGTGGTCGCTTCCTGCAAGGTCAAGACGGAATCCGCAACGAACATCATCCACAATAAGAACAATACCCTCCTGTGTGCAAAGCTCTCTTACCTGCTTCCAGAAGCCTTCAACGGGGAAGGAGTTGTCGATAAAGTTACCGTGATTGTAGGGCTGTGCGATAAGTGCGGCAATTTCACCCTTGTTTTCCTCGATTATTTTCTTGAGTCCTTCAATATCATCCCAGCGGGCATAGAGGTTGTTTGCAACATCCTCAGGTGTAACACCGGGATAGTCAATCTTCTGTACCATAGGTGAAACACCGTGGTAGAAGTTGTTGAAGAAAATCAGTTTCTTTCTGTGGGTATGTGCACGGGCGGTAAGAATAGCGCCCTGTGTAGCATCGTTACCGTTTTTTGCAAAGAATGCCCAGTCTGCAGAATGAACAGTGTCCACAAGAAGCTCTGCGCACTCAACCATAATTTTGTCGGGAGATGTAACACAGTTGCCCTTCTTTATCTGCTCAATAGCGGCAGCATCAACATCCTCATCACAGTAGCCGAGAATATTGGGGCCGTATGCGCACATATAGTCGATATACCGGTTTCCGTCAACATCCCAGAAATATGAGCCCTTTGCTTTTTCGGAAAAGCGAGGCCATCTGTTTACGGGAATGAACTGTCCCTCTGCAGGGCCCAGGTGTCCGTAAACACCGGCAGGGATAACATTGACAGCACGAGCATACCATTCATCAGATTTTGTTGTGTTATATAAAGGGAATTTCTTACTCATACTAATGCCTCCTTATGCAAGATATAAAGCAACCCTGTCAAGGATGCGGTTGATATTGTCAAGCATACTTACAAGTCCGTGCATTTCGATTCTGCTTGTACCGATACAGGCAAGTGCGCTTACCTTGCCGTCAAAAAGTGCTCTTGCGGTTTCGATTGACTCGAAAATCATAGCAGAGCGATATTTCTCGGGCGCCTTTTTGATTGTAACAAGTCGGTTGTCCTTGCAGACAATTTCTACGGCAGGGCCGTTCTTGATACCGATAAGTACACTGCCGTCTGCAATAGACTTTGCGCTGAATTTACCGATTTCATCATTGTTGCCTATCTGTGAAATAGCAACGCCGATTGTGTAGAGCATAAGCTCTGTGCTTCTGTCGAAGAATTCCTTGTCCTTAAGGTCCTCCTCGGAAGCGCGCATATATTTTGTGAGAATGTCTGTAAGACCTGTGAATTCCTTGAGAAGGAATTTTATGTGAGTGAAGCCCTTTGAGGGGATGGGTGTAACTGTGCCGTCAATAAGCCCGTTAAACTTCTCACAGCTTGAGAAGGGGAGCTTAACATCACAAGCACCGCAGCCCTGCTCCATACGGCATTTGCCGTTTTTGAAATATAAGGTGGCAGAGGGACCGCCCTTTACCTCCAGACCGATAGAAATCGGCTTTTTACCCTGCAACAAAGCGGAAGCCTCAGGCACGATATCGCAAAGATTCTCCAGCGTGCCGAGAATAGCATACATATTGATATATGCCAGTGTTTTTGAGTCCATTAAGTTTTGCAAAGCAGTAACCTCCTTTGTAGATAATTATTCCATTTTATTTTAGCAGAATATTGGTGCAAAGTCAACAAAGAGAATTAAACAAAAAACTTGGTATATGGTGAAAATTGACACAAAAACGACAATAAAGGGTAATTAATAGGGTGAATACCGCTTTTGAGAAAATATAATTATGTATGTTTCATAAAAGTGTCGGAAAGATTTTGTTGAAAATAACATTTGTCTATGTTTTCAAGTGCCTTGACAATTTATTTTAAAAATGTATAATAATAGTGAATACAAATTCACTACACAGGAGGAAAATGTTATGGACACAAGATTTGCAATCAGCGAGTATCATGATGCCGCTGAAATCACAAGACAGCTTGATGAGCTTATCAAAAAGCCTATTTACACAATCAAGCCTGAGGTACTCAAGGAGTACGAGGAAGAGTATTTCGGCAAGAAATGTGCAAAGAGTAAGGAAATGATTGAGGAGGCAAAGCAGGTTATCCCCGGCGGTGTTCAGCATAACCTTGCTTTCAACTATCCCTTCCCCCTTGTTTTCACAAAGGCTGACGGAATGATGCTCTATGACGTTGACGGCAACGAGTATTTCGACTTCCTTCAGGCAGGCGGCCCCACAGTTCTCGGCTCTAACCCCAAGGTTGTAAGAGATCAGGTTATCGATCTTCTCAACACCTGCGGACCTTCAACAGGTCTTTTCCACGAGTTTGAGTACAAGCTTGCAAAGAAGATTTCCGACAGCGTTGAAACAGTAGATATGTTCCGTATGCTCGGTTCAGGTACAGAGGCTTGTATGGCTGCTGTGCGTGTTGCAAGACTTGCAACAAAGAAGAAAAATATCGTTAAAATGGGTGGCGCATACCACGGCTGGTCCGATCAGCTCGGTTACAGTATCCGTGTTCCCGGCTCAAAGTTCACACAGGCTCACGGCGTTCCCCTTTATCTCTTCAAGCATACTCAGGAGTTCTTCCCCAATGATCTTGATTCTCTTGAGAGAGTGCTTCGCCTTAATCAGTTCCGCGGCGGTACAGCTGCAGTATTTATGGAGCCCATCGGTCCCGAGAGCGGCACACGTCCTCTTGATAAGGATTTCAACAAGGGTGTTGAGAGACTTTGCCGTAAGTACGGTGCTCTCCTTATCTTTGATGAGGTTGTTACAGGCTTCCGTATCGGTATGGCAGGTGCTCAGGGCTACTACGGCGTATCTCCCGACCTTACAATCTTCGGTAAGGTTATTGCCGGCGGATATCCCGGTGCAGGCGGTATCGGTGGTAAGAGAGAGTATATGAAGTACCTGGGTGCAGGTCTTGACAGTAACGGCGAAAAGGTTAAGAAGGCATTTATGGGCGGTACTATGGCTGCTACTCCTCTTTCCTGTGTTGCAGGTTACTATACTCTTGAGGAAATCGACAGACAGAACGCTTGTCAGAAGGCAGGCGAAATGGGTGACAGACTTACAAAGGGACTTCAGGAGCTTATCAAGAAGTACAATCTTCCCTTCGTAGCATTCAACCAGGGCTCTGTATGTCACATTGATACTGTTGGTACAATGCACTACTCCATCAACTGGTCCAAGCCTTGGGAGATTCCCGCAGTTCTTTCTGCTACAAGCGAAAGAAAGGCAGAGATGCAGCACATGGGTGCAGCATATATGGCAGAAGGTCTTGTTACTCTTGCAGGTAGCCGTCTTTACACAAATGCTCAGTACACTCCTGAGCTTATTGATGAGGCTCTCAGAAGATTCGACAAGGTTTTCGCAAATGTTGCTATCAAGGCATAAGAAAGCTTATACATTTTAACT
Source organism: Acutalibacteraceae bacterium (assembly GCA_045602865.1). Lineage (GTDB taxonomy): Bacteria > Bacillota > Clostridia > Oscillospirales > Acutalibacteraceae > DTU089. The sequence continues at coordinate 1,703 of JAZSCI010000012.1, read as the reverse complement.
TAACATTAAGCCACGGAGCTATCCGTGGCTTAATTGAACTGAAAAGTACGCCGTTTTTTCGGCTGAAAGGAGTTTAGTTAATGGATATTTTAGAAGCAAAGGAATTAGTTATAAAAGCCGGTCACGAGCTTATGAAAACAGGCCTTATTGCAAGAACATGGGGTAATGTAAGCTGCAGAATCAATGACAAGCAGTTTGTAATCACTCCCAGCGGCAGAGCTTATGAAACACTTACTCCCGATGAGATTGTTCTTGTAAATATCGCAGACCTTTCCTATGAGGGCGATGTAAAGCCTTCCTCCGAAAAGGGTATTCACGCATCCTGCTATGAGCTTCGCCCCGACATTAACTTTGTTATCCACACCCATCAGAAGAATGCTTCTGTTGTAAGCACATTAGGTCTGGATATCAATAATATAACAGGTGAGGAAGCAGAGATTATCGGTACTGATGTTCCCTGTGCATCCTATGGTCTTCCCGGTCAGCCCAAGCTTCGCAAGGGCGTTATCGGTGCTCTTACCCGTTCCACATCAAAGGCGGCTATTATGAAGCATCACGGTGCAGTTTGTCTCGGTACAGATTATGATGATGCTTTCGCAGTTGCCAATGCACTTGAGAGAGTTTGTGAGAAATTCATCACAGACAGATGTGCAGAGGTTTCAGGCAAGGCAGTTGATAGCTTCTCAGGTGTTGTGGACTATGTAACAGAGGTTTTCAAGTCCGACAGTAAGTACAAGGCTGCAAAGGAATTTGCTCCCTGCGACAGTGAGAGAAAGGGCAGTTTCTTCTTTGTTGGTGAGGAAGGAAAGCAGGCGGCAATCATTGATACAAAAAGCGGCGCTCTCGTTGGCGGCGGTGAAATTCCTGATAGTGCAGATATGCACTGGGCTATTTATAAGAGCCGTGAGGATGTTAATTTCATCCGACACACTAAAGAGGAAAATACACTTGCTATGTCAAGAAAGGGCAAGACAATTAAGCCCTTCCTTGATGACTTTGCACAGCTTTGCGGTCCCGTTGTGAAGTGCGCAATCTTCAATCCCTCTGATACGCTCAAGACAAGCAAAAAGGTTGTGAAGGCTCTCGGAAACAAGAACGCAGTGCTTCTTAAGGATAACGGCGCTGTTTGTGTTGCCGGAAGCGAGTACGATGCACAGGCAGTTGAAATGGTTATGGAAAAGGGCTGTAAGACTGCTATCGGTGCAGAGCTTTATGCAGAAACAAAGCCTATCGGCCAGCTTGATGCCCACCTTATGAGATTTATATACAAAATCAAATATTCAAAGAAATCAGGCAAATAATTCTCTGATAAAGAACAAGAGGAATGTAAAAAACGAAAGTTTTTTACAGTCCTTTTTTCATCCCTGCGCTTTAGCATAGGTAACGGGCAGAGTGCCTTCGGCGAAGTAAGAGGTAAGAAGGAATAGGGAATAAGTGAAATTCCTCAAAATTTTCCCTTGAAAAACAACCATATTCCTTGCGAAGCCGTAGGGAACGGGCAGGGTGCCTTCGGCAAAGTAAGAGGTAAGAAGGAATAGGGAAGAAGTGAAATTCCTCATAATTTCCCCTTGAAAAACAACCGTATTCCTTGCGAAGCCGTAGGGAACGGGCATCGTCCGTTCCGCAAGACTTCACACCAAGTAAATTCAGAACAACCGTAGGGAACGGGCATTGTCCGTTCCGTCTGAAATAACCTGAATTAA
>JAZSCI010000011.1:0-15877 GCA_045602865.1 Acutalibacteraceae bacterium | reverse complement strand
TTGCTAATCGCTATTTGCTAATTGCTATCCGCTAATCACCGGCAGCTACACCTTTTTCCAAAGGCAAGCAGCCTGCCGTTCAATCCTCAAAATCAGGTGCCAGCAGACCATAGCCGGCGGCATTTCTTCTGTACACCACATTTATAGTATCCGTGTCCGCATTGAGGAACATATAGAACTGATGTCCAAGCATATTCATCTGGAGAATTGCCTCCTCGACACTCTGAGGCTTAAGGGCAATATACTTCTCCCTGATAACCTGATAATCCTCTTCCTCCTCAAGGGGCTCTGCAAAGAAATCATCAAGAACCGCGGAATGTATTTTCTTTTCAAGGCGGGTTTTATTCTTCCTCACCTGGCGGATAAGGGAATCAACACATTCATCAAGGGCATCCAGCATATTGTCCGAGCCTTCCTCTGCACGGAAGAGCATATTGCCCTTTGAAACGGTAATTTCAACAATGTGGCAGTTTTTCTCCACGGTAGCCGTAACCTTTGCATCGGCATCTGTACCGAAAAGCTTTTCCACCTTGGAAAGGCGTTTTTCTGCTCTTTCCCTGAAATCCTCACGGGGGTTGCATTTGCGACCAACAATAGTAATATTCATAATGTCATCCCTTTCTGTTTGTTATGGATATGCAAAAATATGCAAAAAAGGAGTGCTGATTAAAATATCTTTTAACCTGCTCTCCTTTCAATTAAATATTAGCATTTTTTCATAGTATTGTCAAGAATTTTTGGTGATATTTACTACATTTTCATAAACACAACACTTTTTATTAACACTTTGTCACAAAATACTCTTTTACGACAATATTCCTTTTTATTCGGAAAACACGGGAATTTTTACAGCACAGCCCAATAAACCGAGTAATTTCAAAAAACTTATTTTTTCCCTTTTCCCACAAAGTTTTCCCCTTGAGAAGTGCATTTCGGTATGGTATCATTATGTCACAAGGAGATACTTCCTGTGCATTTACTTAAATATTTACCTACCTCCTCCTATAACTCAAAAGACCTTCCTGACAAGGGAAGGTCTTTTGAGTTTTATGCTTTGAATTTATGTTTGTTTTATCTTCTTTATTTTGCTGTATATTTATTTCATCTTCATTGAAATATCGAAAGCCGTTACCGAATGGGTAAGAGCACCGATGGACAGAATATCTATGCCAAGCTCAGCAACACTGCGGAGTCTTTCCTTTGTAAGGTTTCCGCTGGCTTCAAGAAGGGCTTTTCCGTCTACAAGAGCTACCGCATCACTCATTTGTGCATTTGACATATTGTCAAGCATAATGATATCTGCACCTGCTTCAAGGGCTTCCTTTACCTCTGCAAGAGAGCGTGTTTCCACCTCGATTTTTACGGTGTGACCGATTTTGCTCCTGAGAGCCTGCACTGCGGGAATGATACCGCCCTTTGCATCAATGTGATTATCCTTAAGCATAGCGCAATCAGACAGATTGTAACGGTGATTTCTTCCGCCGCCGCAGGTTACTGCATATTTCTGCAGTGAACGAAGACCGGGGAGAGTTTTTCGTGTATCGGCAATTGTTGCTCTTGTACCCTCAGTTTCCTTTACACACTCATTTGTAAGAGTTGCGATTCCGCTGAGATGCTGAATAAGATTGAGGGCAGTTCTTTCACCCTTGAGAAGCTTTACTGTCTTGCCCTTGAATTCTGCAATAAGGTCACCCTTCTGTACCTTGTCCCCATCCTTTTTGTGGAGAACAAAGGAGAAGCTGTCATCAAGAAGCTGAAAAACTCTCATAGCAATATCTGCTCCGCAAAGCACACCCTCTGCCTTTGCTACGAAATAGGCTTCGCTTGTTTCATTTTCATCAAGAAGATAATCAGTAGCCACATCAATGTAGTTTATATCCTCTCTGATAGCATTTTTAATTAAATCATCAACATAGAACTGTGGTAAAATCATCTGTCTACCTCCCTGAGAATTATATATGCGATTGTTGCAAGGGAAAGTGCCTCGCAATAATCGGAATTAACTGCGAATTTTCCGTTGCGCAGTCTGTTAAGTATATTTTCAATGCGCTTTTTTCCGCTTCTGATAGCACCCTCATCGGGAATTACAAAATATGCCTTCTGCATAATTTCACGGATTTCCGTACGGGTGCCCTTAGGAAGGGGCGCACCTGCTCTGTCCCTCTCACTATCCTCGGCAACCACAGATTTATAAAATCCCGAATTGATACAACGGATAATGTCCTCTGCCGCCTTTCTGCCGAAAACATGAGCCTCTAAAAGGGAATTACTTGCGAGTCTGTTTTTACCGTGAACACCTGTGCAGGCACACTCTCCCGCAGCATAAAGTCGGGAAATGGTGGTTTTGGCATCAAGGTCAACCTCTATGCCGCCCATAAGGTAGTGTTGGCAGGGAAAAACGGGTATAAGGTCCTTAGAAATATCAACACCCTGCTTAAGACATCCTGCATAAATGCCGGGAAATCTCTTTTTCAGGTATTCCTCGCCCTTGTAGCGTATATCAAGATAGAAATTATTGCTTCCCAGTCGGCGGGATTCCATAATAACCGACCTTGAAACCACATCACGGGGCGCAAGCTCAAGCCGGGAATCGTATCTGTCCATAAATCTCTCCTTGTTACAGTTGAGAAGATACGCGCCCTCACCTCTTACCGCCTCACTTATAAGAAACTGCTCTCTGTTTGCACCGTTGAATGCGGTGGGGTGAAACTGAACGAAGCTCAGATTTTTTATGGAAGCGCCCATTTCGTAGGCAAGGCGTATTCCGTCACCCGTTGCCACCGAGGGATTTGTTGTATACTGATAAACACGGCCTATGCCGCCCGTTGCCAGAATACAATAATCTGCAAAAACAGTTGTAAACTCATCATCCCTCATAAGCTCCATTTTAAAGCCGTTTCTGACCTTGCTCATAGTTGTCACCATCGTGTTATCCGCAATAGTAACATTGGGAAGCTTTTCCGTGGCTATAACAAGCTTATCTATAAGCTCCTTGCCCGAGGTATCCTTGTGGTGGACAATTCTTCTTCTGCAATGACCGCCCTCAAGAGTTTTTATAAGCTCACCGTTTTCATCACGGTCATACTCAACCCCGTATTCGATGGTTTTGCGCACATCATCGGGGCCTTCACGGACAAGCTGAGTCACCGCATCAAGGTCATTTGCTCTGCCACCTGCAATAAGAGTATCTTCAATGTGAAGCTCGTAGCTGTCATCCTCTAAATCCAGAACGCAGGCAACTCCGCCCTGAGCAAGTGAACTGTTGGACTGATGCCTTTCCTTTTTGGAAAGCACTAAAACATCAATGTTTTCAGGGAAATTAAGTGCCGCATAAAGTCCTGCAAGACCGCTTCCCACAATGACTACGCTATATTGCTTTTTCAAATCCGAAAGCTTCATAGACTTACCCCAATTCCAGCATACGGTTTATGCTGACAAGTGCCTTTTCTCTAAGACTCTCCTCAAGCTCGATTTTCTCTCCGCCTTCTCCCGTAAGAGCATTATATACATCCTCGAGAGAAATTTTCTTCATATCCTCGCAGCAAAGCTTTTCGGGTGCAAGCTGAATGAAACGGCTTCCGTTATCCTCGTGAAGGGTAAGATAGTCTGCAACACCCTTTTCCGTACCGATAATGACCTTGCCCGATTGCTTTTTTGCATAATCAATTATTTCACTTGTAGCACCAACCATATCTGCAAGTGCCACAACCTCTGCAGGTGACTCGGGATGAACCGCAAAAACTGCATCGGGATGCTTTTCTTTACACTCAAGCACATCCTGAGCAGTAAGCTGTGCGTGAACGGGACAATAGCCATCCCAGAGAATAATTTCCTTTTCGGGAACCTTTTCTGCCACAAAGGAGCCCAGATGCTGATCGGGAATGAAAAGTATTCTCTTTGCGGCTAAATTCCTGACAATTTTAATAGCAGATGAGCTTGTGACACACACATCCGCCTCTGCCTTAAGGGCGGCAGTTGTGTTTATATAAGCCACAACGCACACATCGGGATTCTCCTCCTTGAAGTGCCTTACTCTTTCGGGAGAAATCTGCTCTGCCATAGGGCAGGTAGCCGAAGCCACGGGAAGCACTGTTTCGGTTTCGGGAGAAAGAATTTTAACGCTTTCTGCCATAAACCGCACTCCGCACATAACAACTCTTTGCGCTCCCAGCTCCTTTGCCTTTTTGCTGAGGAAAAAGCTGTCACCGGTAACATCTGCAACATCAATAATGTCCGGCTCCTGATAGGTATGCGCCAGAATGATTGTTCCCCGCTCCTTTTTCTCGCGGATAATTTTCTCTTTGAGCTCCTGTTTGTTCATAGTCAGTCACCTTTTGAAAAAAATTTATAATTACTCATTATAATAATTATACCACTATTTTGTGTCTTGGCAATATAAAAAATCCCAAAAAAACACTTTTAATTTGCTCCCTTTATGTTAATATAAGAGAACTTTTGTCTTCGGGAAACAATTTATCAAAAGATTATTGAAAAGATTTGAAGTTTCGGCTATTATAATGAATGAAATGAAAAATACGGGAGGATTTTTTATGAATTCTTATCTTGAAAAGGATTTTGAGCTTCTCAAGTCCGCTGACAGTGAGCTTTTTGAGGCTTTTGAAAATGAAGCGGTACGCCAGAGCCGTAACATTGAGCTTATCGCAAGTGAGAACTACACCTCTGCGGCTGTTATGGCAGCAAGCGGAAGCATTCTCACAAACAAATATGCAGAGGGCTATCCCTCTCGCAGATATTACGGCGGATGCGAATATGTTGATGTGGCAGAAAGCCTTGCTATTGAAAGAGCAAAAAAGCTTTTCGACTGCGAATATGCAAATGTTCAGGCGCACTCAGGCTCTCAGGCAAACTTTGCCGTGTATTTTGCTCTCCTTCAGCCCGGTGACACCGTTTTGGGTATGAGCCTTGCTGATGGCGGACATCTTACCCACGGCTCACCCGTTAACGTAAGCGGCTCCTACTTTAATTTTGAAAGCTACGGCGTAGATGAAAAGGGCTTCCTCGATTACGATGCCCTTGCAAAAAAGGCGACAGAATGCAAGCCAAAGCTCATTGTTGCAGGCGCTTCCGCATACTCAAGAATTATTGATTTCAAGAAAATCAGGGAGATTGCAGACTCTGTAGATGCTCTGTTTATGGTTGATATGGCTCATATTGCAGGACTTGTAGCAGCAGGTATGCATCCCTCTCCCATTCCCTATGCGCACGTTGTAACCTCTACAACTCACAAGACTCTCCGCGGTCCACGAGGCGGTCTTATCCTCACAAATGATGAGGAAATCGCAAAAAAGGTAAACAAGGCAATTTTCCCCGGTATTCAGGGCGGTCCTCTTATGCACGTTATCGCCGCAAAGGCTGTCTGCTTCGGCGAGGCTCTTAAGCCTGAGTTCAAGGAATACGGCAAAAAGGTTGTTTCCAACTGTAAGGCACTGGAAAACGCTCTTTCTGCTCAGGGAATCGATATGGTTTCAGGCGGCTCCGACAACCACCTTATCCTTCTTGACCTGAGAAGCCTCGGCATCACAGGTAAGGAGCTTGAGAGAAGACTGGATGAGGTGCACATTACGGTAAATAAAAATGCTATTCCCAATGATCCCGAAAAGCCCTTTGTTACAAGTGGTGTAAGAATCGGTACTGCTGCCGTAACCTCCAGAGGCTTTGAGGCTCAGGATATGGTTGATATTGCAGAATACATCAAGCTTGCCGCAACAGACTTTGAAAACAGCGCAGATTATATCCGCGAAAATGTTGCAAGAATCTGTGCAAAGCACCCCTTGTACGAAAACTGATTTCAATACCCACATTCGTGTTTTCCGCTACGGATTGCAGAAAAGCCCCTGTAATCCGTAGCATTTTTTATTAAACCTCCTCATTTTTCCTTTCATACACAATATATTGTAATTATATTTCTATAATTTGTATTGCAATTAAATCGATTTTATGGTAATATGAACTATACATAAAGTTTTCTAAAAGGAGAGATATTTTATGAAAAAGACTTTAAGCTTACTTTTAGCGGTTCTCATGATGTTATCTGTCATGGCTCCGGTAACTGTATTTGCGGAAATCGGACCCTTCCCCAATGAAACTCTTACCGAGGAAAGTGAAGATTACACAAATTACAGTGATCTGTACATTATCAGCGACACAAAATATGCACAGCTCTTCCCCGCAGAGGGAGAGAATCCTTATTCAGGTGCTTCCTATGATAAGGCTACAAACACTCTTACACTCAACAACGTAAATGACAAATATGCTACTCTTTGCGTAGAGTGTATGGGTGATGACTTCACAATCAATGTAATCGGCTACAACGAGCTTGCTTCTATCGAGGCTTATGCAGGTAACTGGGGCTCAGGTCTTACCATTACAGGTGACGGTGAGCTTGTTCTCGACAGAGAAAAGAATGGCTACGGCATCACTCTTGACGGTGACTATGCAAATATGAAGCTTGTAATCGGCGATGATGTTAAGCTCAAGGTTTATGCCGACAAGGAAAACGGCTGCCCCTCAATTTACATCGGCTACACAACTGCTGTAAATGACTATGCTACCTTCCCCGCAGGTCACGCATTCGAAGAAGAGGTTTACAAATACACTGCTGAGCAGTTTGAGACTTTAAAGGTTTACAGCCTTGATCTGCTTGAACTTATCGAAGGTTATGATGCAGCATACACAAAGGACGGAGTTACATATATTGCCGAAAAATCCAATGAAGCAGGCATCTACTGGCTCTACTCTGTATACTATTCAAAGAGTGTGAAGGCATACATTGTTGATTACTACAACGATGGCGCTGCACTTAATCCCACAAAGGAAGGCTTCAAGAAGGTTAAAGGCGTAAGCTACGGCTCTCCCCTTTATGATGAGGCTAACAACAGATATATCGGTATTTGCGAAAACGAAAATCTTGACAACAAGATTCCCTCAACAAAGATTTATGTCTTTGATGAGTTTGTCGGTGAAGAGCTTTATCTTGCATACAACTTAAAGAACAAGCCCTATGTATTCTACTCTGACTATGTAGCAGAGGGTGAGGATCGCTCTGTTATGGGCGTTTACAAGGCTATTTCCGATGAAAAGTACGGCTACTTCGCAAAGGAAGATAAGAACCAGACAGATCTTGAAGGTCTTGTTCCTGTTAAGACAGGCGAGCAGAAGATTGCAACTATCGAATACTATGATGATATCGTTATAAATAACGGTGGTTCACTCGTAGAGCCCAAGAAGATCACAGGCATCAAGGTAAAGAACGTTTCCAACGGTGTTAAGATCTCCTGGAACACACGCGACACTGCTACACATTACAGAATTTACCGTAAGCTTGCAGGCACTGACGGTTGGGAAAATATTGCAACTCTCAAGGGTTCAGATGTTTCCTCCTATGTTGACAAGACTGCAAAGAACGGCATCAAGTACACCTACACTGTAAGAGGCTACAACAAGATTGGCTGGGGAAAATATGACAAGGAAGGCGTTTCGATCACCTTCATATCACAGCCCTACTTCTCACTCAAGAACACAGAAAAGGGTGTTAAGGTTAACTGGACAAAGATTCCTGATGTTGGCGGCTACAGAGTATACCGCAAGGCTGCAGGTTCTTCAAAGTGGACAACAATCTGCGACAAGACAAAGAAGCTTTACATCTATGATGATACTGCAAAGAACGGTAAGGAATATACCTACAAGGTAGTTGCTATTATCGGCAAAAGACTCAGCTCAGGTATGACCGATTCTATCAAGGCTATCAACACTCCCACTCTCGGCAAGATTTCAAACAAGGATGATGGCATCAAGATCACCTGGAAAACTGTTTCAGGTGCAGACGGATACCTTGTTTACAGAAAGACCGGCAACGGCGATTGGGTAAGAATCAAGAAGATCAAGGATGGCGATGAGCGCGTATTCATCGATGAGAATGTAACCAACGGCAAGAAGTACACATATACCGTTAAGGCTTATGACGACCATACAACAAGCGGTTACAACTCAAAAGGTCTTATAATTAAGAGAAAGTAATTTTCTTGATTAAAATATCTCCGGATAACTTTAAAGCCTGTTCCTTTTTGAGGAACAGGCTTTTTATTTTATTCTTTGTACTTTTCTTCTTATATTGTTCTTTTGTATCATTTCTTCTCTGCAGATATCTTTTCCTCTGTCTGAGCTTCTTCTGCTTCTGCTTCAAGGACATCATCGCTCTTAACAAGCTCCGCTTCATCCTCTGCGGCATCCTTCTTTCTCTCGAATTTACGGTAGTTTATCTTACCGATTTTCGTTGTGGGAAGGGCATCTGTAAACTCAAATTCAGTAGGCTGAGCATTCTTGGAAATGTGACTCTTACAGAAATCTGCAATTTCTTTTTCGATTTCAGCCGTACGCTGAACTCCGTTTTTAAGAACAATAACCGCCTTGGGTGCTTCCTGTCGGATTTTATCCTTAATACCTACAACAACACTTGATGCAACATACTTACACTTGTTAATAATGTTCTCAAGCTCTGTGGGATAGATATTGTAGCCGTTGGAGATAATCATTCTCTTGAGTCGGGATGTGAAATGAAGAATACCATTGTCCATATAGCCCAAATCACCTGTATGCAACCATTGTGTGCCATCGGAGTGAGTTCTTATGGCGTTATCTGTTTCTTCTTTCTCATTTACATAGCCCAGCATAACTGTAGGACCATTCACGCAGATTTCACCAACCTGACCATCGGGAAGTATCTCGTTGGTAGTGGGATCACAAACTCTTACGCGGGTATCGGGATTGGGAATACCGATATTGTCAATATCCTCTGCTCCGTAAGCAGTAGCCGTAAAGAAGGCAGTAGCCTCGGAAAGACCGTAGCCTATACGGATATGAGTGGTGGAGCCGCAGGAACGGAAATAGTCAAGAACCTTAACCTTAAGGTCATCGCTGAGATAATCTCCGCCGCTGAGGATAACCTTAACACTTGAGAAGCTGTCAGGACCTAAGTTCTTATTGTTTGTAATTGCCTTAAGCATTGTGGGTACTGCAGGAACGATTGTGGGTTTTTTCTTCATAATCGTTTCATTGAGCTTCTTAATATCAATTTTCGGAATAAGGATGCACTTCATACCCAGCATAAGGGGACAATGAATTGCAACACAAAGACCGAAGCCGTGGAATATAGGTAATGCAGAAAGCATTGATGCTCCGGGGCGAGCCTCAGGACAAACAGAATAGCACTGTGTTGCCAGAGCGTTAAAGCAAAGGTTGGAAAGAACAATACCCTTTGACTTACCGGTTGTGCCGCCGCTGTAAATGAGGACAGCCGCATCATCCTTGCCGCGTTTTACAGTTTCCGCAGTGCCGGAGATACCCTTTATAAACTGCTTCCATGTGATAGCATTTTTGTCATACTGCATCTGCTTGCGGCTCTTTATATTGTAAGCCATCTTAAGGAACGGCTTCATACTTGTGCTGACCTCGCAGACAACAGTATTTTTTACACCGATTGTCTTAACGGTAGCATAGGAGGCATCTGTTGTGAAAATAGTGGTAGATTCAGTAAGGTCTACTGCATTCTTGATTTCATCCGCATCACTGAGGGGGTGGATAATATTACATACAGCACCGATTTTATTAACTGCGTAAATGAGGAAAATTGCCTCGGGGATATTGGGCATACAGATTGTAACACTCTCATCCTCTACAATTCCCATACGCTTCAATGCCTTTGCTACAATATTTATCTTCTTGTCAAACTCTCTGAAGGTGTATTCAACACCGAAAAATTCCAGAGCAGGATGATTGGGATACTCCTTTGCAACCTCGGAAAACATATCATATATAGAGCCATCGTTGTATTTAACGTGCTCGGGCATATTTCCGTAATGCTTGAGCCAGGTTTTTTCTTCCTCGGGCAGATCTATTAATTTAATAGGCTCCATTTCCGAAAAATATTTACAAGCTTTACCCATAAAAGCCTCCTTTAAATGACATTCAGTTTATGGTAACAGACCTGATAACACAGTCAAATATTTCACCATTGTATAGTCATTACTTTTGATTATACTTGTTTTTCCGACAAAGTCAAGGAATTCTGTGGAAAAACTCCCCAAAACAGAAACATTAAACACTTGTTGTATTAAATAGCATAAAATGGACTGTTTCCGGCTCTTTTTCCAAAACAGAAAAAAGCAAACACGATAATTTTTAATTTGCAATACCTATTATATTATGGTATATTATATTAGGTTATCAAAAATTCAATAAGAATACCCCTTAGCTTCTCAGGAGATTATATATGAAAAGAATTATTCCACTGCTTTTAGCTTTGCTGATTCCCCTTTCCTTGTGGGGCTGCACCGCCGAAAAGCCTTCGGATGTGCCTTCACAGGAAAGCAGCTCTCCCTCCTCATTCACAAGCACCTCCCCGGAGACTGCTACCACCACTACACAAGCCACAACCCTTGCTCCCATTACTCAGGCGGAATACCCAGAGCCGGTTGCTACCGTCCCCCCTTCAACGGAAATTGTCACCCAGGCTTCTTCACAGGAAGCACAAACGGAAGCAAGTACGGAGAAAACGTCCACCACCTTCCCCTTTTCTACACAAAAGGAGCTACAGAAAACGGGAGAAATGGCTTTTTCCGATGCACCCGACAACAAGTACATACAAGCCGTTACACAGAAATACAGTGTTCCTGCAGAAAATCTTGTTGCACTCTACACAATACCTGACAATGACGGCAATATTGTGTTGCAGTTTGACGGCTCACGGAATGAGCAAGGTCAGCTTGTCCGCACAACGGACACACTTATTGCCATATACAGTGTGAATATGGCTCTTGAATGTAGGCGCGCCAGCGAGGACTCTTCCCTTAACGAGTACCCCTACGGAGAAATGAAGGTTATGTTCATTTCCACAAAAAAATACATTATGCCCGAATTTGAGGCACAGCTTATGCCGTAATCAGGGAGCTTTATTTTATTATTTATCGAGGTTATTATATGTCTATAACAGAAATTTTAAAAGCAAACGCCGAGCAATACGGAATAGCCGTTGATGATGAGCTTTGTCGAAAGCTTGAAATATACGGCAGACTCCTTAAGGAATGGAATGAGAAAATCAACCTGACCGCTATAGTGGATGATGAAGGAATTGCAATAAAGCACTTCCTTGACTGTCTGCTTCTTACAAAGGTTACAGAATTCAAGGCAGGAATGAAGGTTATTGATGTAGGCACGGGAGCAGGCTTCCCGGGACTTGTCCTTGCAGCCACATTCCCCGAAATCCGGGTTACACTTCTTGACTCTACCGAGAAAAAGCTTCGTGTTGTAGCCTCTATTGCAGAGGAAATGGGTGTAAAGAATGTAAATATTGTTCATATGAGAGCCGAGGAAGCAGGTAAAAAACCTGAATTCCGCGAAAAATATCATATCGCTACTGCCCGCGCCGTTGCAGAGCTTCGGGTACTTCTGGAATACACTCTGCCCTTTGTGAAGCCGGGCGGCGCCTTCCTTTCACTCAAGGGCGCTATTGCAGAGCAGGAAATCGCCTCTGCAAATAACTCCTTAAAGACTCTTTCCGGCAAAATTCAGGAAACACGGGACTTTTCCCTGCCGGGTGGGGACAAAAGAATTATAGTAAACGTGAAAAAGATATCGCAAATTCCCTCAAAATACCCGAGGGCTTCTGCACAAATATCCAAAAAGCCACTTTAAATTTAACATTTTCAGGCATTTTCAGTCGATTTACCCCGACTGAAAATGCTTTATTTTTTTGTGAAACCGTGCTATAGTGTAATCACAGAGAGGGAAACAGACAGGGCTTTTAAAAGAAAACGGAAAGGATTTTAAAAATGCTCAAATCATCAAAAACGAAAGCCTCTTGTCAGATACAGCTTCTCCCCCATGAGGCAATAAAGCCTAACCCCTACGCAAACAGAGTACGCTTTGATTACGGGGAGCTTGAAGGACTTGCCTCTTCAATAAGGGAAAACGGAATGCTTCAGCCCATCAGTGTCCGTTCTACGGAAAACGGAGAGCTTCAGTTGATTTCAGGCGAAAGGCGACTGAGAGCCGCTCGTATGGTCGGACTTACAAAAATACCTTGTCTGGTTATTAATGTGACCGATGAGGAAGCCGCCCTTTTCACCCTTATAGAAAATATCCAGCGACAAAACCTTGACTTCTTTGAGGAAGCCGTTGCCATAGACAAGCTCATTTCCGTGCACGGTCTGACTCAGGAGGAGGTGTCACAAAAGCTCGGCAAGGCGCAATCCACCCTCTCAAACAAGCTTCGGCTCCTGAGGCTTCCCGAGGAGCTTCGGGACAGAATTTCCTATAACGGACTTACAGAAAGACACGCCAGAGCATTACTTCTTCTGGGTGACAACACCACAAGAAGCCGTGTGCTTGACCTGGTTATCGACAGACACCTGACAGTTGCAGAAACGGAAAGGCTTGTCAGCGATGTAAGAAACAGAAAAAAGACACCTAAAAAGCCTCAGACCAAGGCATACAAGGATATGAGAATTTTCCTTAACACCCTGAATCACGCCGTAAACACCATACGCAAGGCGGGTATCGAGGCAGACACCGCAAAAAGCGAAACCGACCAGTATTTTGAATACGTTATCCGCATTTCAAAGCCTGAGGAAACGGGTAAGCTGACGGTCACGACTCAGGCAGTATAGCCCAAAAGGCGCTATACACTTTAATTCGGTATAATCTCCTTCGGGAGCTTATATAAAGCCATATCTTTCTCTTTCACACCCCACATCCAAAAGCGGAAGGCCACTGTTCTCGGACGGTGGCTTTCTGCTTTTACATCCCCTTTTGGGTATTAATTGACAGTCCTGAGATTACCGAACACCCTTTTATGAAACATAGCTAAATTTTTTCTAATAAATTAGAATAATCTGTTGACTTTGTATCTGAACTGTGGTAAATTGAACTTAAGAGGAGAATCTTTTCTTCTGAACAAATTCAAAGGAGGATTTTTATGAAAACTTCAAAAAGATTAATCGCTATGCTCCTGGCTCTTGTTACGCTTTTCGGTGTATTGAGCATAGGTGTACAGGCAGCAAATGTTTACTTCAAGAGTAAAAATCTTGCTTACGGATATATGCTTCCCACAGACCGCAAATACTCCAAGGCTCTGTCAAAGGTATATCTGTATGACAATTATGATTATCTGTATTTCCAGATAAACTCCAAATCCAAGGATGCCGGCTTCGTCTACATAATTTATAAAGACAGCGAGACGCAAGAAGTAGTCGGCGGAGATGAGTTTTTCCCAAACGCAAAGGGTGTATTTAATGTATATTCCAAGACTAAGCTTACCGGTGAATTGAAAAACGGCACTTACATCTGCGCATGTGTTGCGGCAATAGAAAAATCCAACGGCGATGTGGTTTTCGATCAGGATTCAATGTACTTCTTTGAGATTGTTGTAAACAAAACAACAACCACAATGTCAAAGAAAACTACCGCTATAAAGAGCCTTGAAATTACCCTTGGCGGCCCGAAAATCAAATGGCACAAGGTTAATAATGCTACAAAGTATGTTATTTACAGATCCAAAAACGGCGGTGCAAAGGAAAAGATTGCATCCGTAAAGAGCGGCACCTACGAATATGTGGACAAGGCTATGAAGAACAAGAGCGTTAATCTTCAGTACTACATTTATGCCTATGACAAAAACGGCAAAAAGACAAAAGCCTTCCACGATGCTACAATGGTATATGCCGGTGCTCCCACATTAAAATCTGCAGAGGTTAAAAGTGATAACCGTGTGCTTATCAAGTGGGATAAGGTTTCCGGCTCAAGCGGATATCGTATTTACCGTAAAACAAAGGGCACAAGCTGGAAAAAGCTTGCAGATGTAAGCTCTTCCGCAACAAGCTACTACGATACCACCTCAAAGAAGAATAACACCAAGTATTATTACATCATAAAGTCTTACAAAACCGTAGACGGTACAAGGACCTACAGTAAGTATAACGATGCCGTTTATACAACCTTCCTTAAAGCGCCAACCCTTAAGAGCGCAGTAACCACAGAAAACGGAATCAACATCAAATGGACCGATGTAAGCGGTGTCAATAGTTTTGTAATTCTCAGAAAGCCTGCTGATTCTCCATCTGCAGGCTGGGTAAGAGCAGGTACTGCAAAGCCCGGTGTTGTTGAGTTCACAGACAAGAAGGCAGATGTAACCAAATCATACATCTACTCTGTACGCGCTGACGGTAAAGACTTCAAGGGCTCATACATTTCAAAGGGTATAAGATATGATTACACAGAGCTTCCCGAGCCCGAGATCCCCGAGACTACAGTTCCTCAGCCTGAAACTACTGTTCCTCAGCCCCTGGTACCCGAAACCACAGTGCCTCAGCCTGAGATTCCCGTGACTACCGAGTACTATCCCGAGCCTCCCACAACCTGGGTATATGAGGAAGAAACCTCCTATGTAGATGTTTCGCAGTGGGCTCAATAAACTTCACAATAAACTGATTCAATATCAAAAGGAGCAGACACGGAATCCGTGTCTGCTCTGTTTTTCTGTAAAAAAAACAATTACTCCGCCTTATCCTGGGGATAGTCCACTCCAATAAGATTTCTTATTTCATCCATCTGTCGGGTAATGTAAAGGGTTTGTCCGGGAGTTACAACGGGGCTTTCTCCTAAATTTTTCTGTACACAATCGCTGAAATGCTCAATCTGTTCCTCGAAGCCGTTTCCCTTATAGGGTACGGCTATTTTTTCTCTTTCTCCGTTATTAAGGAATATTTCAATTTCCCGGGGAGCATAGAATCTTTGAAGTCGGGCATAGCCCTTTGTACCGTACACGTAGCCCTCGTTGGGCTTTCTGAGCATTATAGCACTTGAAATATCTGCTATTGCGCCGTTTTTGAACTTTATCGCGGCACAGGTATGTCTGTCAACACCCTCAACCACATCTGCAAGGGCGCTGATTTTCTGAACATCCCTTCCCAGATACCATTCAGCAAAATTGAGACCGTAAACGCCCACATCAAGGAGTGAGCCGCCACCGTATTCGGGCTTGAAAACGTGGTGATCCATTTCATCCTCATCCATTGTGTAGCAGAATTTCCCCTCTACACCAAGAATGTCTCCGAATACGCCTTCCTTCACAAGCTCAAGCATTTTGAGTGTACCGGGCACAAGCCTTGCCCACATAGCTTCCATAAGAAGAACATTGTTTTTTTCGGCACAATCAAACATTTCCTCTGCCTCGGCAGTATTCACCGCCATAGGCTTTTCGCAAAGCACGTGCTTTTTGTTATTCATCATAAGACAGGAGCAGTCCTTGTGTCCTGAATGAGGCACGGCAATATATGCAGCATCAATAACATCCGACTGAGCCATTTTCTCATAGCTGTCAAACCTTACGGGTATGTCAAATTCATCACCGAAAGCCTCTGCCCTCTCCCTTGTACGGGAAGCAACTGCAACAAGCTCCGCATTATCAGTATTTTTGATAGCCTCAGCAAAGCGGTGGCCAATCGTACCCGTACCGACTATACCAAACCTTACCTTATCGCTCATTTTAAGCACCTCTTTTTTCGGATTTCATTTTCCTTCTTTTTCTTTTCTTATTTTCATAAGCCGTGACACAAGCTCATCCTCTGTAAGGACAGTTTTTCGGGGATCTGTTTTTCCTATGGAATGAACAAGTGTGCTGCCTCCCGTAGCGCTCAGAGCCTTCATAAATGCCTCATTTTTTGAAAGCTCGTTATAGGCTCTGTCAAGAAGCTCACTGTACTGTCGGGAAGTCCGACTTACGGATATTCGCCTCTGCTATGTATATCAATTATCCTACTTTCGTTCATACTTCCCTCACCTACCATATACCATAGATTTTTCA
>JAZSCI010000010.1:0-3455 GCA_045602865.1 Acutalibacteraceae bacterium | reverse complement strand
GAGTCTGGGCCGTGTCTCAGTCCCAATGTGGCCGTTCAACCTCTCAGTCCGGCTACTGATCGTCGACTTGGTAGGCCGTTACCCCACCAACTATCTAATCAGACGCGAGCTCATCTTTCAGCGGATTGCTCCTTTGGTATCATGGTGATGCCACCTCGATACGTTATGCGGTATTAGCGTTCTTTTCAGAACGTTATCCCCCTCTGAAAGGCAGATTGCTCACGCGTTACTCACCCGTCCGCCACTAAGAATACTTACTCGTTGACCGAAGTCTCCTCGTAAGCATCTCCGTTCGACTTGCATGTGTTAGGCACGCCGCCAGCGTTCGTCCTGAGCCAGGATCAAACTCTCTAAAAAATTGTATCAAATCACCTTTCGGTGCTTTAACCATCTTCCAGAGCTTTCTCGCTCATTTTCGATACTGACGTATCGCTTTCGCTTCTTTCGAAGTCCGTTTACTGTCGCAAAATTTTATTTTACGCTCAAAAAAATTTCAGGGTTTCTTCTTTTTATTGTTGTTTAATTTTCAAGGTTCGTTCGCTCCCTCTCTCAGGGCGCTCAAGTATCCTACCACATTTTCACTCCGTTGTCAACTCCTTTTTTAGCTTTTTTAAAGTTCGTTACCACCCTCCCGGGTTGTTCGTTACTTCCCTCGCCTTAAGTCGCTGACTTCCGTTTCGTTTTCTCTTGTTTAGGTACTTGGTTTGTTGGCTTTTCCGCGCCAACGAGATGTTATTATATCACATAAAATCAAAAAGTCAATAGTTTTTTCATATTTTTTCGACTTTTTTTGCGCTACTGTTTTTACCATATTTTTCAAACTCTTTTCCATAGGAAAAACCCAGAATATTCATATCCGGATAAAGCTCCTTCAACGGCACAAGAACAAAATCTCTCTCCCCCATTCTCGGATGAGGAACAGTAATATGCTTGTCGTTATTCTCATACCCTTCGTAAACCAGCAAATCAAGGTCAATTACTCTGGGACCGTATGTTATTTCCCTCTCTCTGCCCATCCCGGCTTCCACACCAAGACAGGCTCCAAGAAGCATTTCAGGAGAAAGCTCTGTTTCCACCTCTGCAACAGTATTAAAAAAAGCCGCCTGCTCAGTATAGCCCCAAGGTTCTGTTTCATATACCGAGGCTTGTCTTGTAAGCTTTATACCCGGAACAAGAGAAAGGGCTTCTATGCTTTTCATTATATTATAATATCTGTCACCCAGATTAGTACCGAGACCTATAACTGCTTTCATTCCAGATCATCCCTCGTAATAGTTTCCTCTACAGCCACATAGTCGAAATCTGCTTTTATGGGTGCTTCAGGCTTTTTGAGAAGCACAACAACCTTTTCTACAGGGGCATACTGCTTGAGTATTTCATCCCCCACTCTTTTTGCCGCACACTCAATCAGATCGCAGCTTTCAGCAGTAAAAACAGCCGTAGTTGTTTTTATAATTTTAGCATAGCTCACTGTATCATCCAGATTATCGGATGAAGCCGCTTTTTTTACATCAACATAAGCCGTTATATCCAGCTCAAACATCTGTCCGTCACGCTTTTCCTCGGGATTCACTCCGTGATAAGCCTTTAAACGCAAGCCCTTTATAATAATTTTACTCATATTTATCTGACCACCTTCACATTTCTGATTGCTTCTGTCATATTGAGAGCATCAACAGTCGGAGCAACATCATGAACACGAAAAATTCCAAAGCCATTGTATGCACAGATACTCGCAGCGGCGATGCTACCGAAAAGTCTGTCACCGGGGTTATCCCTACCTGTAGCCTCACCTATTACCCTTTTCCTTGAGCATCCCACAAGGAGCGGTGCATATTCCTGAAGCTCACTTGTTCCGAGAATAGCCAAATCATCAGCTCTTGTTTTACCAAAGCCTATTCCGCAATCATAGCATAGCTGCTCTTCTTTCAAGCCATAGCTTACAGCCTTTTGCTTCATTGAGCAGAAAAATTCTTTTATATGCTCCACTACCCCAAAGGGATAAGAAACAGTATCATCAGAGCTACCGCCACCTGTGTGCATAAAAATCCAACCAGCATTATATTTCTTGATAAGTGCAGCCATATCATCCGAAAAAAATCCGCTTTCATCGTTAATAATACTTACACCGTTTTCAAGAGCAAACTCAGCTATTTCTACTCTTTTTGTATCCACAGAAACGGGCACCTGCGACATTTTCACAAGCTCCGGAAGAAATGACAGTCTGTCTAATTCTTCGCTTACGGAAACCTCTCTTCTGCCCGGTGCAGTAGAGCATCCGCCGATATCGATTATATCTGCTCCCTGCTCCTGCAAAAGCGCAAGGGAGTCAGCGGCCTGAGAAAAAGCATTATTCGCCCCACCATCATAAAAGGAATCCGGAGTTATATTCAGGATTCCCATTACAAGGGGGCGATTACTTTTCATTATAATATCTTTAAAAGAAAACATTATCTTACACTACCACCCATAAGAAGTGACATTACCTCTGCACGTGTCTTTGCATCCTTCTTTGCACCACCGCGAAGAGCAGAGGTCTGGGTAACGGCACCGGCAGCTTTGGCACCGCGCATAGTCATACAAAGGTGTTCTGCTTCAATAATTACCGCTACACTTTTGGCACCCAACTCCTCGTGAAGAAAATCCGCAACCTGAGATGTAAGTCTTTCCTGCACCTGAGGTCTTTTGGCGTAAACATTTACAATTCTTGCAAGCTTGGAAAGTCCGATAATTCTGCCATCCGCAGGTATATATGCAATATGAGCTTTTCCCACAAAAGGCAAAAGATGGTGCTCACACATAGAATACAGAGGAATATCCCTTACCACAACCATTTCATCATTAGAAGCCTCATTAAAGAGCTTAAGATGCTGATGGGCATCCTCTGTAAGCCCCGAAAAAACCTCCTCGTACATACGTGCAACTCTTGAAGGGGTTTCTTTCAGACCTTCTCTGTCAGGATCCTCGCCTATAGCCTCGAGAATATCCCTTACAGCTCTTTCTATTTTTTCTTTATCCATTTTATTTCACCTCATCAATAATACAAGCAAATAACGTTCATTTTATCATCGGTACTGTAGTAAACCTTAGCATCCTTAAGGGTATCCAATAAACCAATATCAGAGAACACACTGTATACTACTCCCTTTTCAAAGAGCGATACCTTTGCCTGAGCCATAATCTGTGCATCGGAAAATCTCAATTCCACACATCGGTATCCTCTCTGAAGAGCTGTTGCTACAGAATTTGCTACCAAGCCCTCAAAGCCTTCGCCTTCACCTGTACTCAGGAAGGCACTTTCATATACAAAATAATTATACTTACGGGATGTTGTAAGAGGCAGCTCCTGCTCAAGCTTATGTTCACGGAGAATATCCTCGGTATTTACATTAAAATATGTGTGATGCAGACTGCTGGTTCCGGATTTAGGATCATCCCATGTTACATCCACAAAA
>JAZSCI010000009.1:0-3078 GCA_045602865.1 Acutalibacteraceae bacterium | reverse complement strand
TCCTCATATTTCTGAATCATTTTAACAAATTTTCTGGGAAGACTTGCACCGCACATTGAAACCATTCTTTCAATCTGATTTTTATTTGTAACGGGCATAATTCCTGCAGAAACAGGAACATCAATTCCTGCAAATGAGCATCTGTCGCGGAATCGGTAAAAATAGGAATTGTTGAAAAAGAGCTGAGTTACAATGCTCTGGGCACCACATTCCACCTTGTTTTTAAGGTTGGCAATATCCACCTTGCCGTTGGGCGCCTCGAAATGGGTTTCGGGATAGCCTGCAACGGAAACACCGAAATCCCCTTGTGTATGAATGTATGTAACCAGGTCATTTGCATAAAGGAAATCCGTTTTCGGCTCAAAATCGGGGCTTTTGTCACCACGAAGAGCTAAAATATTTTCAATATTATTCTCCTTAAGCGCCTTTACCACTCTGTCCACGTCCTCATAGGTGGAGTTTACGCAGGTAAGGTGCGCCATAGCCTCTATGCCGTAGCGATTTTTTATAAGAGAGGCAATATCGCAGGTGTAATTGTTTGCCGCAGAGCCCCCTGCTCCGTATGTTACACTTATGTAATCGGGCCGAAGTGTCTGCAGCTCGGCAATTGTATTGTAAACCGTTTCCACAGAGCCGTTTTTCTTTGGGGGAAACACCTCAAAGGACAAAACAGTCCTGTCATTATTATAAAGAGAAGAAATTTTCAAAACAATGTTCCTTTCCGCTTCGCTGATGAATAATTATTTTGCCGCGGGACAAGCCAATTCCCCTTTCATTTCCTCCGAGCCGAAGTTCTTAAGGGGGAAATTTACCTTTTCGCCTGTTTTCTGGCTTTTATATATTGCAAGGACAAGCTCCAGGGCTCTTTTTCCTGCATACAAATCCACATAGGGCGGTCTGTTTTCCTTTATGGCGGTGATTACATCAAGATAAAGGCTTGTGTGTCCGTTGCCGTATACATTGGAAATCTTTTCCTCAAGCTCGCGCCTGTCGGAATCCGCCGCCTCTTCATTTTTAAATGACCACACATCAATGGTATTAGCGCTCATTCCTCCGAGCTTTACTGTACCCTCATCACCGAAAACGTACAGGGTTTCCTCAAGGTTATCAATTCCGTTTACAGAGCCTTCTATTGTACCTACTGCGCCGTTTTTAAAGTTTACAACGGCTACGCCAACATCCTCTGCCTCTATGTAGGGGTGCTGTCTGTTTCTCACCGAGCCGTAAACCGACTCAATTTCATCACCCATTAACCAACGGAGAAGGTCGATTCCGTGTATGCACTGATTCATCAATGCACCGCCGTCACTTGCCCATTTTCCGCGCCAGTCATCCTGATTATAATAGGTTTCATCCCTGAACCAACGGACATTTATGCTTCCGTGGGAAATATTTCCCAGACGGCTTCTGTCAATGGCGGTACGAAGCTCCTGAACAGCAATATTAAATCTGTTCTGGTGGCACACAGAGGCAATTACCCCTGTTTTTTCTGCCGCTTCGATTATTCTGTCAGCCTGAGAAATACTCATAGCCATAGGCTTTTCCACAATGAAATTTACTCCCTGCTCTGCGCAGTAAACCGCAATTTCTCCGTGCTCTCCGCTGGGTGTGGCAACAGAAACAAGGTCAAAGCTTTCATTTTTGAGCATTTCCTTGTAGTCGGCATAAATCTTCACATTCTCAAGCCCGAAGCGCTCTGCAAGGGCATCTGCCTTTGAGGGTACTATATCGCAAAGGGCAATTATATCAAGCCCGTTTTCCTGAGCCGCCTTTATATGACTTGGCGCCACTCTTCCGCAGCCGATTAATCCGTAGTTCATAAAAACACATCCCTTGTGTCAGTTAGAGTGGGTAAAGCGCATCCGAACCGGATTCCGGGATAGTCTTTTCCACTCATATTTCGTTAAAATACTCGCTAATCCGTTAGGTAAAATGCCTTGTACCACTCTGCAAATTTCCTTAAGCCCTCTCTTAATGAGGTTGAGGGCTTGAAGCCGAAATCTCTTTCAAGGGCAGAGGTATCTGCAAAGGTTACGGGCACATCACCCGGCTGCATAGGTACAAGCTCCTTGTGTGCAGAAAAATCATAATCCTCAGGCAAAACACCTGCTCTTATTAATTCCTGCTGAAGTATATCCACAAAATCCAGAAGATTTTCAGGACTGCTGTTTCCGATATTATAAACTCTGTACGGGGGAAGGGGAAGCCCATCCTCGCCGTTTTCCTTTTCGGGTGCATTCATCAAAACATGCTTTACACCCGTTACTATGTCATCCACATAGGTGAAATCCCTCTTACAGTTGCCGTAATTGAAAATCTGTATGGTCTCACCCTTGAGAAGCTTGTTTGTAAAGCCGAAGTATGCCATATCAGGTCTGCCCGCAGGGCCGTAAACCGTAAAGAAACGAAGTCCCGTAGAGGGAATATTATAAAGCTTTGAATAGGCGTGTGCCATAAGCTCGTTTGACTTTTTCGTTGCCGCATAAAGGGAAACGGGATTGTCCACCTTATCCTCGGTGGAATAAGGAATTTTCTTGTTTGTGCCGTAAACACTTGAAGATGAAGCATACACAAGATGCTCCACGGGATTGTTACGGCAAGCCTCTAAAATATTGTAAAATCCGATAATATTGCTTTCAATATAGGCATCGGGGTTGGTTATGGAATATCTCACACCTGCCTGAGCCGCAAGATTCACAACCGCGGCAAAGGAATATTCCTTAAAAAGCTTATCAATAAGCTCTCTGTCTGCAAGATTTCCCTTAACAAAAATCCATTTGGCAGAGGGGTAATTTCCCTTGGTTTTCTCTATTTCACCGAGTCGGTATTCCTTAATGGAAACATCATAGTAAGCATTGACACTGTCAAGTCCCACTACGGTAATACCTTCCACGGTTTTCAGAAGCTCTGTTACAAGATTTGCACCTATAAAGCCTGCGGCACCTGTAACCAGAACTGTTTTATTTCTTAAATCAACATTGGGTGTCAGCATATACCCTTATACTCCTTTTTCACCTGCTCATAGCTTTCAAGATTACCTATATCATAGCGCTTGCCGGGCATTTCCATAGCGTGTAC
>JAZSCI010000008.1:0-2973 GCA_045602865.1 Acutalibacteraceae bacterium | reverse complement strand
AACACCCTGTCTTGCAAGGTCTTTTGCAAAGCCGCCGCAAAGAACCCCGCCGCCGCCTGTGATAACTGCAACTCTGCCCTTGATATTTTCGTGATTAAACATAATTTTAAGCTCCTTTGCTTCAGATTAATATTTTCTTACAGTGATTTTCTCAAGGTCTGCCTTCTTCAGGCAATCGCCGAGAGCATCAGCAGCCGCATCAAAAGCAGCTCTGTTTGTGGGATATGTGAAATCATCCTTAAGCTTGTCCGCTGTTCCGCCTTCACCTTCAAGAGCGGCAAGTCCGTCAAATACCTTGAGATGGGGCTCAAGTGTAAGGAAACGAGGACCTGTTTTCTCCTGTGCGAATCTGGTGAGAAGCTCAACAATGTGTCCGTCACCAAGTCCTGCGGGGCGAACCTTTCCGCCATCGTACAGACAATCCTTAACGTGGAAATAGTCAATATAATCCTTGAGCTTGTCGTAAGCATCCAGAATATCAACATCGCATTGAATGAAGTTAGAGGGATCAAAAACACCTTTGATTTTGCCTTCAAAATTCTTGTAGATATCAAGACAACGCTCTGTAATATCGCCGTAAATATCCTTTTCGTTTTCGTGACAGCACCATACTCCGTTAGCTAAAGAGTATGTACACATTTTATCCAGTCGCTCAAAAACCTCGTCGCGGTATTCCTCGGGCTTCTGTCCCTTTGTGAAAAAGAAGCTGAACATCCTGATTCTTTCTGTACCTAAAATGTTTGCAACCTCAACACAATTCTTGAAGTCCTCAAAATGAGGTGCAAAATCATCAGTGATTTCAATTTTTCCGTAATGAGAGCCGATAGCAGAAACACCGATGCCGTTATCATCAAGGATTTTCTTCAGCTCCTTTGCCTGAGCAACGGAGTAGAGAGATATGTTTCCCTCATCAAGACCTCTTGGCTCAATGTGTGTCATGCCGTGAGCCTTGAGTGCGGCGATCTGTTCTTTGATACCGCCGCCTGCTTCATCAGCAAATGCGGACAAATAAAATTTAACGGACATAATTATTCTCCTTTATAAGTCTTTGTTTTTTTGTCTGGTTTATGATAAAAATATCTGTTTATTCTTTTTTATATATTCAGCGGCAAGCTTGCAAAGCTTGGTTGAATCGTAGATTTCCGAGAAAGCCGCGTCGGTATTTGCAATAACACCCTGATCAAGGGAAACCTCATTATCCTCATCATACATTTCCGCAACAGGAAGCAGGAGAGGAATATAATCATCCGCTCCGATAGCCGTTAAAGCGTGGGGGATAAGAGGGGTGAGTGGCTTGTCATTGTTTTTGTAAAAGGTTGACAAGCTCAATTTTGCATCCTCATCAAAATACTCAAGAGCATAAATGTATTGCTTCTCTATAGGAAGCTCAGCAAACGCCTCATTCATATTGCTTTTGCCTTCAAGATAAACCTGAATGTTCATAGCCACTCCGTGGAGAAGCTCGGCACTTTCCGTTTCTCTGAGCTTATCTTCCGTGAGAACGGAAAAGCCTTGTCTCAGGTCATAGTCGCGTTTCCATATTGCTGCTTCCTTTTTCATTCTTTCGCGCCTTGCCTTTGATGCGGACAAAGCCTTGATCCAAAGAATTACCGCGCCTACTATGGCAAATAAAAGAAGAAGCCAAAGATACCATTGAACTCCGAAAACCATAAAAATACTCCTATCAGATTAATAGCTTGTATATGTCGCTTTTTTTGATGCCTGTCTGCTTTGCCGCTTCTTTAGCGGCTTCGTTTTTTGATAATCCGCCGTTCATAAGCTCAAGAGCAAGAGATTTTGCATCATCTATGGTAGGCTCCTCGGCTTCATCCTCGGGCTTACCTTCTATTATAAGCACATATTCACCCTTCATATTCCCGTCTTTGTATTTTTCGGCGGCTTGGAAAAGGGTGGTTCTTTCCACAGATTCGTGGATTTTGGTGATTTCCTTTACAAGAGCAATTTTTCTGTCGCCAAAATATTCTGCCATATCCGCAAGGGTGTAGGGAAGCTTGTGTGGGGCTTCGTAGAATATCATAGTACGCTTTTCATTTACAAGCTCCTGAAGATGAGCCTTTCTGTTCTGCTTGGTCTTTGTAAGAAAACCTTCGAATGTAAAGCGACCTGACGGCATACCTGAAATTGCAAGAGCAGTAACAAAGGCGCAGGGGCCCGGAACTGCATATATCTGAATGTCATTTTCGTGGCACAGAGCAACAAGATCCTCGCCCGGATCAGATATTATAGGCATACCCGCATCCGAAACGAGAGCACAGCTTTCACCTGCGAGTATTCTGTCAATAATCACAGAGCCTCTGCCTACACGATTGTGCTCGTGATAGCTGACCATAGGCTTTTTTATACCAAAATGGTTAAGAAGCTTTATGGTGACACGGGTATCCTCTGCAGCAATAAAATCACATTGAGAGAGGATTTCAACGGCTCTGGGTGAAAAGTCCCCTAAATTACCTATAGGTGTGCCAACTACAAAAAGTGTTCCTGCCATAGTTAAAGAACGTTGCCCTGGGCATCAAACAGAGGAAGCTTTTCAAGGTAAATGATATCGCTTCTGTCTGCGGCTTCACCCTCTGCAAGGACTGTGAGATTACCCACAACATTTGCTTCTGCCTTGTCAAGAAGCTGCTGAATTGCTATAAGGGAGTTTCCTGTGGAAATAACATCATCAACAATAATAACTTTTTTACCCTTGATTTGCTCTGCCTCAGCAGTATCGAGGTAAAGATGCTGCTCACCCTCGGTGGTTATTGAATTTACAACCACCTCGAATACACCGGTCATATAAAGCTTAGGCTTTTTTCTTACAACAAAATATTTCTTGCCGCTCTGTCGGGACATTTCGTGAGCAAGGGGAATACCCTTAGCCTCAGCGGTTACTATGTAGTCAAATTCAGGTGCCTTTTTCAGAAGCTCCTCAGCGGATGCCACTGTAAGCTCTGCATCACCAAACATAAC
>JAZSCI010000007.1:0-12387 GCA_045602865.1 Acutalibacteraceae bacterium | reverse complement strand
AAGGGGATATTCATAGCCTTCCGCCGGCGAGCCTGCAGTAAGCGCAATCATAAGAGAAGGAACCTTGTGGCTGACATACGCAAAATCCTCCGAGCCACCACCTACCAAGCCCTCACCTACTGCCCGTGCACCAAGCACCTTCCCCTCGCCAAGCATTTCAGCAAGGATTTTTTCGGCATTTTCAGAAAGCTTACCATCATTCACAAGTGTGGGACAACAATCCTCGTACACCACCTCTGCCTTTGCTCTGAAGGTTACGGATATACCCTGACATATTTCCTCTACTCGTTTTTTTAATTTCTCGCGAAGCTTTTCATCCCTTGTGCGCATAGTACCCCGGAGTACAGCTTTGTCCGCAATCACGTTACCTGCCGTACCGCTATTGAACATACCAATGGTAAGAACAGCCTTATCATTTTCACCAAGCTCTCTGGCAGATATCTCTTGCAAAGCGCTTACAATATACGCACCGCAGCTCAATGCATCCACGCCCAGTTGCGGCATAGAGCCGTGACACCCTTTACCCTGAATATTTATGGTAAAATAATCAGCAGCAGGGGCTCCGGTGCCACCCGAAGGCACAATCACCGTTCCGCTTTCGAGGGGGACTCCTGAAACCAAATGAATCATTATTGCTCCTGAAGGTACCGGCGACTCAAGAACGCCGTTTTCAATCATATTTTTAGCTCCTGAAAGAGTTTCTTCAGCCGGCTGAAACATTAGTCTCACACCGCATTTAAGCTCATTTTCAAAGCGTTTAAGAAGCTTTGCGGCGCCTAAAAGCATAGCAGTGTGCATATCGTGACCGCAAGCGTGCATATTGTCTTTTTTGCAGGAGAAGGGAAGCCCTGTTTCCTCACCGATAGGAAGGGCATCCATATCCGCCCTGAGAAGAATAGTTTTATCGCCTTTTCCTATATTAACTACTACACCGTTATATCCGCAACACTCGTATTCACAGCCATACTCTAATAATTTACTTTTTACAAATGCTACTGTTTCGGGAAGCTCAAAGCCGGTCTCTGCATGTGCATGGAGATACCTTCGGTTTTCCGCAAGCTCCTTTTCCAGTGCCTTTGCCTCACTTAAAACATCTATCATAAAAATCTACGGATATCAACGGCAAGTCGTTCTTCAAGATTAATAAGCTTTTTGGTAATATCCTTAGCTTTTTCGCTTGCGGCTTCATACTGATTAAGATACTTGTTCAAGGATTTTACACCCATATTACAACCATCTGTAATAAGGTTTGCAATTTCCTCATCACTTTCATCTACGGCGAGCTTCACATTCGTTTTTACTTTAGACATTCCCTTTGCAATGGGGTTGGGCTCCTTGCCCTCATCCCCGTACTCTGTGAGAAGAGTCTGGATTTCCGACATCAACTCTATGTGATCGTTTTTACATTCCGTAAGGAATGCCTTGAGTTCATCCGATGAAACCTTATCAAGTACATCATCAATAGATGAAACACCCATTTTCACACCTGCATCACATTCACGAAGCAGTTTTATTGTATCCTGTTCAATCATTATACTCATCCTTTCTTTTGCTCATATTATGTGCAAAATGAGGAAAATTATAAATTAAAATAATCAGAAGATCAACAATACATTTTCAACTATTAATTCTTTATAAATCTTTTTTCATATTGTTTATCCTTAATCTTGAAAAATCAAACAGAAAGGGGTATAATATATATCTATCCGTCCGTGGCGCAGTGGATAACGCAGCAGATTCCGATTCTGAAGATCGGGGGTTCGACTCCCTTCGGGCGGGCCAGAAAACGACAGTTCCGGAAAGGAACCTGTCCTTTTCAACTAAATCCACCCTAGCAGGTGGGTGAAATCATCTCCGATGATGAAATCCCCTACGTGGATGAAATCCGCCTCGACGGCGGGTGGGTGGATTTGATTTCAGCTGCGTTAGCAGATTTCATCCGAGTATTGCTCGGATTTCATCGCGCTTGCGCGATTTCATTGAAAATCGTTGGAATCTGGCGCCGATTATCTTTGGACAGATTCGCTTGCCGATTTACAAATGAAGCTTCCCAATGATGTCAATCCGGCTTGTTGTATGACCTGCTGCCATGGCAACATGCGTCCTTACGGGAACGAAGAAAACCGGCTCATTTGCACAAAAGGCATAACAATAACGAGCAAAGGGGATATGCTTGACCTGTTTGATCAAACAAATCCCTTTGAAGAACGAGCGGTTGCTTCTCTTGACTTTTGTGAAGATTTTGTTTATCAAAGCAATGACTACTACACATATAATGATTATTTTTATCAGTTAAGCCGAAAGATGGCAGACAAATAGAAAATTCATACTACTTTTAGACTTTCTTACCTCAATTCTGCTCCGTTTAGGTAGTCTTTCGCATGTAAAAAAACTCTTTTGTCTACCTGACAAAAGAGTTTTTCTTTATTCAAAAGCAATAATCAAATGATGAATTTATCATTCCGGCTTTTTAATTTTATTGAGTTGTGCATTGAGTCCGAGAAGCTGATCCTTTGTGAAGCTTACATTTGCCGCACCCATAAGGCTTGTAAGTCTGAGCACTGTAAAGCCGCCCATCATCTGCAGCATTGCGCCTCCAAAGGCCTCACCGCCCATTTCGGTATTTCCCATACCCTTCATCATCTGTGCCGCAAGTCCCTTGAAGAGTGCAACACCCTCCTCAGATTTAATGATATCGGAAATCTTGTCATTGAGAGAATAATAACCCTCGGGAGCATCAATATCAAACCAGTTGAGTACAGCACCCTTTTCGCGGAGTCTGTAATCACTGTTAAACTCATCAACCTTACGGATAAAGGATGAATCCTTATACTCTCCTGCCACGGCTACAAGCTCTGTTTCTCCCACATTTGGAACATCAAAATAGAAGAAATGCTCGGCACTTTCAACCACACCAAGACTCTTGCCGTTTGCAAAAAGCTCTACTGACGGAAGATTGGAGTAAACTGTAACCTTGGTTACATCCTCTACTCTGTCAACATAACGCTTGCCGCAGATATGAACGAAGGGCTCATCGGAAAGCCATGCCTTATATGCATAGAAAGAATCCTTTTTGTATTTACGATCAAAGGTGATAAGACCTTTATGATTCTGTCCGTTCTCGCCACCCTCGTTACGGCTATCTGCACCAAAGTCAAACATATTCCACACATGAGTTGCCCACATATATTTACGAGAGAAGAACTGTTTAATAAGCTCCTCGTGGTAATATGCCTGATATTCCTCGGTATAGTCACCCTGCTGAGGATCAGAGGTGTGCCAGTTGAGAGCCTCACAACCGTACTCACTGCAACCAATGGGGATATTTGGATATTTGGCGTGGAAGCTATCAAACCAAGGGCCGTTCATAGTGGTATCGCCACCGTACCAGCCAAAATAGTGATTATATGAAACTGCATCAGGAATCCGGATATAAGGACTGTCCATACTGCACATTGAAACTGCCGCAATTACGGTTTTACGGGTTTTATCAAGCTCGTGAACAAGATCATTGAGTATTTTATGGTTCTCAATGAGATCGGGATCATTTTCACCCTGCATTGTGATTTCGTTTGAAAGTCCCCACACAACTATTGAAGGGTGGTTGTAATTCTGAACCACAAGCTCTCGCATCTGCGAAATAGTGTTCTCTCTGCCGGTGGGAAGATGCTTTGAAATATAGGGAATTTCAGCCCATATAACAAGTCCCTTTTCATCACACAGATCGTAGAAGTACTGATCATGCTGATAGTGTGCAAGTCGGATTGTTGTAGCACCCACCTCACAGATAAGCTCAATATCTTCTCTGTGATGTTCAGGCAACAAGGCATTACCAAAGCCCCATCTGTCCTGATGGCGTGACACACCACGAAGGGGATATTCCTCGCCATTAAGAATAAATCCGTTTTCAGGATCAATTTTAAAGGTACGGCAACCGAATCTCGAAGAAATATTATCCAATACCTTTCCGTTCTCTGTAATATATATTTCGGCTGTATACAAGTAGGGATTTTTCTTTCCGTGCCAACGGATAACATCCTTGATTTCAAGAGAAGCCTTTGTATTTTCTGTTTCTGCTTCGGCAACAATTCCGCCTTCTGCATCCTTGATAATATATTTAAGGAGCTGTCCCTTTTTGAAGTCGGTCACATAGGCTTCGATCTCTACATCTGCATTATCACCAACGATTTCAGGTGTGATCCTGAGACCGGGTCCGCCATAATACATAAGGTCAAAGTGAGAATTATTCACACAAACGATATTTACATCTCGATAAAGTCCACCGTAAAATGTAAAATCCGCAAACTGAGGATAAACCTTGTCATTGGGAGCGTTGTCAACTGCAATCACAAGAAGATTTTTAGCCTGAATATGATTGGTTATATCAACTCTCCAGGTTGAATAACCGCCATCGTGATGTGCAAGAATTTTCCCGTTTAAATACACATCTGCAGAAGAATTAGCGCCCTTTATTTCAAGGAAATATTTGTCTGATTCGGGCAAATCCTCTTTATCAAGAGCTTTTACATAATAACAGGTACCGCGAAAATAATCATTCTCGCCATCCTGACCGTCAATTGCATTCCACGAGTGAGGAAGGTTAACCCAATCCCAATTAGCAGGAAGCTCAGAAGGAACTGATGTTGCCTGCTTTGAAAACGCCCATTTTCTGTTGATGTTTACAATTTCTCTCATAAATCATTTTCTCCTTTTATAATGCCCGGTAGACTCTCATCTATCGGGCATTTTTCAACATAATTATTATAATCAAGTAAACTCTTATTATTTACCGCTTCTGCGTACCTCAAGCTCTTCATTCATTTTTGCAAGAGTTTTCTTGTCAATATTATAAACAAGAGCTACACCTACAAACTGAACAACGGCACTGAACATATATAAACCTGCAACAAGCCAACACATATTGTGTGATGTTTCTGCGCTCTGTCCGATTGTACCAAGCTCTGACTGATAGCCGAGAACACCCATAATAAGAAGCACAATAGAAGGTCCTATACCCTGTGCCAGCTTACGGAAGAAGGAATGAAGCGAATAAACAACGCCTTCCTCACGAGTACCGAATTTCCATTCATTATAATCAATAGCATCACCCATCAATGCCCATGAAACACAGGTGTAAATACCCATTCCCAGACCAAACAGAATAAGTCCTGCAAGATAAACAAGTAATGCTGTTTCACGATTCTCGATAGCAGGGAAAACAAGCATAATCAATCCGCCAACGAGAGATACTACTGTACCTGCCGCAGAAGCTTCCTTTTTACCATACTTATCTACAATCTTCTTGATAAACGGAAGGAAAATAAACATAGGTGCAAAGCCTATAGCCTGGATAAGACCAGTCATAGAAGCCTTATTAAAATAGGTAGCAAACATAATGGTATTTGCTGTTGTTGCAGACTGCATACCAAGGAACATACCCATAGCAGCAATAGTAGCACCTACAGCGGCTCTGTTTTTCAAAAACTTTTTAAAGGCATCAAAAACATTGAATTTAGAGTTAGACTCATTTGTTTTTACAAGCTTTTCATCTGTACGGATTGTAATATTTTTGAGCATAAAAATAAATGAAATAAAGCCCAAAACACCCATAATAAGAGCCGCCCAGAAAACACGGTCACCATACAATGTTTCAAAAGCATTACCCGTAAGAGGATCAAGAACTGCTTCACCGATCTCGTAAGCTTTTCCTGTAACAGGATTTATATGATAATCACCTGTTCCGTCATATGTTACCTTTTCCCAGATGAGCATAGGAAGAATAACCATAGGAACAACATTACCGAAGGCTGAGCCTAATGAACGCCATGTTGAAAGCTGTGCTCTTTCACCACTGTCATCTGTAATGAGTGAAAGCATTGAACCATAAGGCACATTAGCAACAGTATAGCAGGCATCCCACACAATATATCCCAGAACAAAAAGAATAGCCTTAACTACAACACTTGCATTTGGGAAAGGAAGGAAAACTGCCGCACCGGCAATCAAAAGACCGCATGCACCAACAAAAATGTACGTTTTAAATTTGCCGTTTTTATAATTTCTCTTATCGTTGTCAATAAGGCTACCAATAAGCGGATCGTTAACCGCATCCCATATCTGAACTAACAGAAGCAAAGCAGATAACAAGCCTGTTTCCATTGTCATATAAACAAGCCAGAAGGTCTGCACGGTGCCCTTAAGAGCAAAGCTCATATTACAACCGAAGTCACCTGCAGCATACGCCACCTTATCTCGCATTCCGAACTTGCGGAAGCCTTTAGAATCTAATTGAACTTCTTTTTTAGCCATAAAAGATTCTCTCCTTTTTTATATATTTCTTACAATTAAATGGAAATTTTTGTTAATTTTAAACAAATCCCATCAACAAATTAATTTTATAATATTTACAGTTATTTAGTGAGTATTTTTTTCGTATTTTTTAGAAATATTTTTATATTATGTTGCATTTTCACAAAAATTATACCATAATATACATATCACACAAAAACGGAGTTGGGAATATGTTTTACTGCAAGGAGCTCGAGTTTTTTCAGAGGATAGCAGAAAGCTTCAGAATAAATACTACCATTATAAAAAACAATGAAATACCCTCAAATATTGATTTAGGTATACGCAGAGACCTTCACCTTACAGAGGATTTGTATGCTTTGTTCAATAAAAACCTTAAATTACTTTCATCATCTGATATAATA
Source organism: Acutalibacteraceae bacterium (assembly GCA_045602865.1). GTDB lineage: Bacteria > Bacillota > Clostridia > Oscillospirales > Acutalibacteraceae > DTU089. The sequence continues at coordinate 5,674 of JAZSCI010000007.1, read as the reverse complement.
AAGTTTACAGATGATATTTTTTGCTCATACATTCTCATAGCTCTGCCTGAGTCCGACGGAAATACACTTGTTGTAGGACCGTATACAAAGGATATCGTCAATAAAGAATTTCTTTTATCTGTAAATAATGCTGCTCCTCTCACGCCCCATACCGAAAGAATTATTGAGCGCTATTTTACCCTTGTCCCTTATATGCGTGATGATACTCACCTTATTAATATTGTAAACTGCTTTGGTGAAACAATACACAAGAATTCCCAGAATTTCAAATTTTCAGTTATAACCCAGGAAATACACAACGACAGTCCCGTTTTCTCCCGAGGTATTTATTCTGAAAAGCGCGAAGGGGAAAACATAAACATTGAATTCATTGAGCAGGTATATGATTCAGAAAACAAGCTGCTTGATGCGGTTTCTCAAGGACATTTACACAAGGCAGAATCTCTTTTTGGTGAAATGACACCAAGCAAGGCAATTGAATCAAGAATAGCTGATCCTCTGAGAAACTGCAAGAACTTTATGATCGTTTTTAACACCCTTTTAAGAAAGGCTGCAGAAAAAGGCGGTGTGCATCCCGTATACATCGATAATGTTTCTTCGGACTTTGCTTTAAAAATCGAGTCGCTTCCGAATCTGGATGAGGTAGATAAATTATTCCCCTATATGATAAAAAAATACTGCCGATTAGTTAATGCACACACACAGAAAAACTACTCTCTGCTTATACAAAAGGTTGTTACCCACATTGATACTGATGTAACGGCAGATATCGGGTTAAAAGAGCTTGCAAAGCATTTCAATGTTAACGCAAGCTATCTCTCTTCGCTCTTTAAAAAGGAAACAGGTTGTAATATTACAGATTATATATGCCGTAAGCGTATAGAAAGAGCTCAGCTGCTGCTGACCAAAACAAGTATGCAGATACAACACATCGCTCAGAATTGCGGTATACTTGATGTAAACTATTTTACAAAGCTTTTCAAAAAGTATTCAGGTATGACACCAAAAGCCTACAGAGCTGAATTCAGACAAAATTAAATCAGAACAAATGAAAAGCAGGAGCAATTCACAAAGAACTACTCCTGCTTTAAAAATTTCAAATAATTATTCAGCAAGCTTGTAATGTCTTACATAAACGCCTACTGTTTTATCATAATCAAGAACGTGAATCAGAGAGCCATCTTCCATAGGATAAAGAGTAAGACCTTCTGCTTCGTTACCTGCCAGAGAGGGTAATGAACGGGTGCATACAACCGAAACCTCACCGGAGCTTACATCTACACTGAGAATCTGATCATCATTGCTGTCGGCAACATCATAAGACAGATAAAGTATACCATCGTAAACCTCGCCGCCCTGGATTCTGTACACTCTTTCAGAAAGAGGTATACTATGAGAATATTCCATTGTATCCAGATCAAATGCTAAAATCTCATCAACCTCATTAAATTGCGAGCAATAAAGATATCCGTTTTCGCCATCAACGGCACACCACGGAATACCATCGGGAAGGTTATCATTAGGAACAACGAATATATCAATAATATCCAATGTTTCGGGAGAATAAGTGATAACAGGAGGATAATCCTCCGCTTCATTCTCAACAGCGGCATAAATTTTGCCGTTATAAAAGCTTATTCCGCCTATATGGTCACTTCCGTAATTATTCTTATATTCATTCGGAATCGCATTGTAATTTGATAAAATCAACTCCATGCTTTCTGCGTCCCATTTAGCTATACCTGCAATACCAAAAGCGGTCAGTGAGCCCGAAGTATAATAATATTCTCCGTCTGTTGTAATACCCTGTCCCGCAACCATAGCTTTATCACCAACAAGCTTATCCTCTCTGACAAGCTCTACCTCGGGAGTTGAGGTTACCGGACCAAAGTCCATAATACCGGTAAAAACTGAACATATTGCCACCAATACTGCCCAGAACTTTTCAAAAACAGTTATAACTGTCATCATTTTTATCATCTCCTTATGCTGCTATTATACATACATCGGATTTATTTTTCAAGAGAATATTAATATTCTGTAAAATAAACCATTCACACATTAAAAATGCAATAAAAACATTGCAAAAAAACTGCAAATATTATATAATTACCCTCGTGTCAGGGAGGTGTTTTTACGGAATACAAATATGAGCTTCATTGTCATACAAAAAATGTAAGCGTGTGCGGCAAGCTCGATGTAAAGGACCTTGTAAAAAAATACAAGGAAGCGGGCTACTCAGGTCTTGTGCTTACAGACCATTACTCCCCTATGACATTTGAGATACACGAATTGTTTAACAAGAAAAAGGCTCTTGAGCATTATCTCAGAGCATATCGTGAAATAAAAAAATATGAGGACGAAGACTTTACTGTGCTTCTCGGTATTGAATTAAGATTCTATGCAACCATAAACGATTATCTTGTATTTGGTGTTTCAGAGGAGCTTCTTGAAAAGCTTCCCTTCCTTCTTCCTCTGTATATAAAAAGAGCAAGTCGCCTTCTGCGCAAGGAAGGTTGCCTTATAGTACAGGCGCATCCCTTCAGAAAATTCATCCGAAGAGCAAACCCCAAGTATCTTGACGGAATCGAGGTTTACAACGGCAAAGCATCAAAAGAAGAAAACCAAAGCGCCTTGAAATGGGCAAACGAGATAAACAACATCATAAAAACAAGCGGCAGTGACTGTCACAGAGAATCCGGTGTAGCCAAAGGCGGAATAATCACCAATGAACCTATAAAAACAAATGAGGACCTTATAAGAATACTTAAAAGCGGAGAATACAAATTAATTAATTAATTAAGCAAAAGCTCACCTGTTTCCGAGTGAAATCAGGTGAGCTTTTTTCGATAAAGCAAATTATTTAATGATGGACTCTTCCCATGTATCATAAGCATCAATACCAAAAATCCTTGCAACTGTGGGAGCAACGTTGGCAAGACCGAAATCGCCTTCCTTAAGCTCATAAGAATTTTTGCTGTAAACGATGAAGGGAACTGCATTAAGAGAGTGAGCTGTTCTTACAGCAACCTCACCCTTCTTGTTCTTTTCGAGCATTTCATCAGCATTACCGTGGTCGGCTGTAATGAGAACAGTTACACCGCACTTGTCAGCGGTTTTGAGAACTCTTGCAAGTCCAAGGTCAACTGCTTCAACAGCAGTAATGGTAGCATCAAGGTTTCCTGTATGACCAACCATATCGCCATTAGGATAGTTACAACGGATGAAATCATACTCTCCGCTTTCCATAGCCTTGATAACCTCATCTGTAACCTCTGCAGATTTCATCCAAGGTCTCTCATCAAAGGAAACCTTATCTGAAGGAATTTCCACAAACACTTCAAGCTCTTCGCTGAACTTGTCACTCTTGTTTCCGTTCCAGAAATATGTAACATGACCGTATTTCTGTGTTTCGGAAACTGCAAACTGCTTCATACCCTTTGATACGAGAAGCTCTGAAAGAGTGTCCTTAATCTCGGGAGGATTAACAAGGAATCTTTCGGGAAGCTTAAGGTCACCATCATACTGGAGCATGCCTGCATATACAACATCGGGCTTTGCGCCTCTGTCGAAATAATTGAATTCATCATTATCAAAAGCCATTGAAAGCTCGATTGCACGGTCACCACGGAAGTTAAAGAGAACAACACTGTCTCCATCCTTAACAGTACCTACGGGCTCACCGTTCTCTGCAATAACAAAGGGAGGAAGATCCTGGTCAATAATACCCTCGTTTTCTGCACGATATGCTTCAATAGCTTCTGCAGCAGATGCGAACTGTCTGCCGATACCCTTAACGTGAGTATCCCAACCAACCTTAACCATATTCCAGTTTGCTTCGTAACGGTCCATTGTCACAACCATTCTGCCGCCGCCTGATGCGATTTTTCCGCAGAATGTGTCATCGTTAAGCTCCTTGAGAGTATTCTCAAGCTCCTCAACATACACAAGACCTGATGTTGCAGGAACATCACGACCATCAAGAAGAATATGAACACGGGCATTCTTTATACCCTCTGACTTTGCTTTCTTAAGCATTGCAATAAGATGAGCAATATTTGAATGAACATTGCCGTCGGAAAGAAGACCGATAAAATGAAGTGTGGAGTTTTTAGATACCACATTCTCTGCTACCTCTTTCCAAGCACTTGACTCATAAATTTTGCCTGATTCAATAGACTCATTTACAAGCTTTGCACCCTGGGAGTAAACCTGACCACAGCCTAACGCATTGTGACCAACCTCACTATTACCCATATCATCATCTGAAGGAAGACCTACGGCTGCGCCGTGAGCCTTAAGTCTGGTATTAGGACACTCCTTGAGAAGTCTGTCAAGAACAGGTGTGTTTGCAAGTGTTACTGCATCTCCGAGGCCTGTTTTTGAGTAGCCGATACCATCCATTACCACAAGAAGAACTTTTTCTGACATTTTATCACCTTTACAATTTATTATTATAGCATTACATAATCCTTGGACAGAAAGACTGTCCAAGGATTATAAATTTCATTTATCTTATTTGCTTGCTGCCTTTACGATTACAGAGAAATCCTCTGCCTTAAGTGATGCGCCGCCGATAAGACCGCCGTCAACATCCTCCTTGGCAAGAAGCTCTGCTGCATTAGCTGCATTCATTGAACCGCCGTACTGAATGGTTACGCGGCTTGCACATTTGGGGCAATAGAGCTCACCAAGAACCTCACGGATTGCATGGTTAACTTCATTTGCCTGCTCGCTTGTAGCAGTAAGACCTGTGCCGATTGCCCATACAGGCTCGTAAGCAATAATGATTCTGTCAAGCTCCTCGTTTGAAACACCCTGAAGAGCAATCTTTGTCTGAGAGCGTACAACCTCCATAGTAACACCCTGAAGGCGCTCCTCTTTAAGCTCACCAACACAAAGAATAACTGTAAGACCGCTATCAAGAGCAGCTCTTACTCTCTTGTTTACTGTTTCATCAGTCTCACCAAAATACTGTCTTCTTTCGGAGTGACCGATAATAACATATTCAACACCGATAGCCTTAAGCATGGGAGCAGAAACCTCACCTGTGAAAGCGCCGCTCTCTGCCCAGTGGCAGTTCTCAGCACCAATTTTGATGTTGGAGCCTGCAGCTGCTTCCTGTGCTGCGAAGATGTCAATGTAAGGAACACAAAGAACTACATCACAATCAGCATCTGCTACAAGAGGCTTCATTTCGTTGATAATTGCCTTTGCTTCATCGGGAGTTTTGTTCATTTTCCAGTTACCTGCGATAACTGCTTTACGAAGTGATTTATCCATATCAATTAAACCTTTCACTAAAAATTCGAAATCCGGAATTCGAAATTCGGAATTATGTGGCTAAGCCATAATTAAAAGTATTTATTAAACTAACTGAGTAGTGATAAATAATAGAGTGCGCATAATGTGCTTTTTAGGCACCCCGAAGCGTATAAAGATACGCGAGTTCGGGTATCGCTTGAACAACGCACTAAATTAAGCGTAAACAAGTAATAGTTTGTGTGCAGTTGGTGTTTTCTTCGCCCCGAAGGTGTATAAAGATACTCCGAGTGGGCGAAAAAACGCCAAATGTGCGTGAAATATTACTTGTTGTTAACTGCTTCAATTCCGGGAAGAGCCTTACCCTCAAGGAATTCAAGAGATGCGCCACCACCTGTTGAGATGTGAGTCA
>JAZSCI010000006.1:0-3242 GCA_045602865.1 Acutalibacteraceae bacterium | reverse complement strand
AAATCCTATGAGTTCTATCAGAACAAAGAGGATTTCAACCATTGCTTCGAGTATGTTGATTACTCCGATGACATTTATGTAGGCTACAGATATTTTGAAACCATTCCCGGTGCAAGGGATAATGTCCGTTATCCCTTCGGCTTTGGTCTTTCCTACACAAGCTTTGAATTAAGCAAGCCCGTTTTCTGCGAAAGCGAGGGCACGATTATTGCGGTTACAACTGTTAAAAACACAGGTAATGCAAGCGGAAGAGAGGTTGTCCAGCTTTATTACAGTGCCCCTCAGGGTAAATTGGGAAAGCCTGCAAGAGAGCTTGGTGCTTTCGGCAAAACAAGGCTTCTTGAGCCCGGCGAGGAGCAGGTTATTACCCTGACTCTCAAGGCATCCGATATGGCATCCTTTGATGACCTGGGTAAAATCAGAAAGAGCGCATACATTCTTGAAAAGGGTGACTACCGCTTCTTTGCAGGTACATCCGTAAGAGACACCGCAGAGGCTGATTTTGTATACACAGTAAATGAGGACACGGTAACAGAGGAGCTTTCCTCATACTGTAAGCCCTTTAAATTAGAAAAAAGACTTCTTGCAGACGGCAGCTACGAGGCCCTTCCTACGGGAGAGGAGGAGTATTTCTACGGAGAAAATCAGCTTGTCTGTGCAGAAGCTCCCGCAGAGACCGTGCTCTTTGACAATATCGGCAAGGATGCTACTCTTGATGAATTTATAAAGCAATTTACTCTTGAGGAGCTTATGGATTTCGTTGGCGGTAAAGAGCCTACGGGCGTTGCCAACACAGGCTGCTTCGGCGGAATGAAAAGACTGAACATCCCGCCCATTCCCACGGCAGACGGTCCTGCAGGACTCAGACTCAACCCCGAAACAGGTATTCCCACCACCGCCTGGCCCTGTGCAACCCTTCTTGCCTGCACTTGGGATGAGGAGCTTGCTTACCTTGTAGGTCAGGGCGGCGGCTCGGAAATCCGTGAAAACAATATCGGTATATGGCTTTCTCCTGCACTTAATATTCACCGCAATCCCCTTTGCGGAAGAAACTTTGAATATTTCTCCGAGGACCCCTATCTTTCAGGAAAAATGGCGGCTTCACAGATGCGCGGTGTACAGTCACAGAAGGTTGCCGTTTCAATGAAGCACTTTGCCTGCAACAACAAGGAAGCAAACCGCTTCGCAAGTGACTCCCGACTTTCCGAAAGAGCCTTGAGAGAAATTTATCTCAAGGGCTTTGAAATCTGCGTAAAGGAAGCAAATCCCTGGACAATAATGTCCTCATATAACCTTATAAACGGTCAGCACACCTCGGAAAGCTACGAGCTTCTTACGGGTATTCTCCGTAAGGAATGGGGCTACAACGGAATGGTGACAACCGACTGGGGCGTAAAAAACGATCCCGTAAAAGAGGTTAAGGCAGGTAACGATATGAAAATGCATGTGGGTTACCCCGAGGACTTAAAAAAAGGCTACGAGGATGGCAGAATAAACAGAGCCGACCTTGAGCTTTGTGTAAAGCGTATACTTGAAATGACAATGAAAATGTCAGAGTTTTAAGACATATATTCTCACTAAAAAGGAGATTAAATTATGAAAAAGCTTATTTCCGTAATTCTTGCACTTGCCCTTGTATTCTCGGTGGCTTCTCCCGTTTTTGCGGCAGATGCTTCAGAGAATACTGCATACAACGGCAATCCCGTTGTTATCGTAAGAGGAATTGACTTTGCAGGTCTTACATACGAGGATGGCTCAAAGGCACTTTCCGTTGATGCCGGCTCAATTATTTCCCTTATGCTTACCGCCTTTATGACAAAAATGAAGGTTGTCAGCGAGGAGGCACTTGTTGATGTGGTGCTTGAAACCGTAAAGGGTGTTTTCGAGCCCATTTCCTGCGACAACGAGGGCAATAGCATTTACCCCGTTTCAATGGTACAGTATCCTCTTTCAATGGCAAACTATCCCGAATTCACAGAGGCTCTCACAGATGGCGCAGAGCCGGGTATTGTAAAAACCGCTATTGAGAAATACGGTGCAGAAAATACATATTTCTTTACATACGACTGGAGAAAGACTCCCGAGCAGGTTGCCGGTGAGCTTGCCGCTATGATTGAAACCGCAAAGGCTGACAGCGGCAAGGACAAGGTTAATATTGTATGCGCATCTATGGGTTGTATGGTTACCACCGCATATCTCTACTACCACGGCTCAGACAGTGTTGAGTCTGCCGTATATCTTTCAGGCGCTCACAACGGCACCTATGTTTGCGGCGATGCTCTCAACGGCCGTGTGGGCTTTGACAAGGACATCCTTCTCGGCTTTGTTGATGAAGCAACGGGCGGCAACATTTTTCTTAATATATTCCTTACAGTTTTTGATGCTCTCGGTGTAGTGGATTTCATCGTTGATTTCGGAAACTACATTTCCGACAATTACTATGACAGAGCAAATGATGTTGTGCTTCGCGATTGTCTTGGTACACTCAGCGGCTTCTGGGCACTTTGCCCCGATGCAGACTTTGACGGCGCACGGGAAACTATTTTCGGCGGTCACGAGGATGAATACCCCGTATTCCTTGAAAAGCTTGACAAAACAAGAGAGTTTGTTATGAGCACAGAAGCAGTTCTTTCAGGCGCTATGGCAAACGGAGTTAAAATTTCCTTTGTTTCCAACTACAACAAGGCTCTCATTCCCGTATACGACAGAGCAAATGTAAACGGTGACAGCGTGCTTGAAGCAGAGCTTACCTCCAACTTTGCAACCTTCGCTCTTCTCGGACAGACTCTTACCGATGAGCAGCTTCAGGATGCAGAAAGAGAATATATTTCTCCCGACAAGGTAATCAATGCCTCCACAGCCGTTTTCAAAAACAATACCTGGTTTGTAAAGGATGCTCCCCACGTTGCCGCAGACTACGGCACAGGCTTCAGCGAGTTCACCTTTACTCTCCTTGAAAGTGACACACAGCCTACTATCAGCTCCTTCGAGGAATATCCTCAGTTTATGATTGCAGACGAGGCTCTTTCATTGACACCCCTCTCATAACGATTATAGATAGTCGAAACAGTGTAAAGCACACTGTTTCGTAACCAAATCTATGATTTGGTTTTGGATTTTCTTCGAAAATCCGACTATAATCCTTTGAATGAATGTAGTGCAAAATTGTAATTAAGAAATACAATTTTGCAAAAGCCGATAAAGAATCGGCTTTTACGAAACGCAGATGCGTTTCGACATAC
>JAZSCI010000005.1:0-3041 GCA_045602865.1 Acutalibacteraceae bacterium | reverse complement strand
CATTATAACACCTTATTTTGCGCTGATATTCAGCACTATAGCCTTTTCTCCGTCGGGAAGAGGTATTGTGAAGCCTTCCGACATAAGCTCGCTTCCCTTGTATTCCATAGCTTCAATAATGCCGTCAAAATCGGAGATTTCATAAACCGTATCGGGGTTAAGACCGTTGAGAATAACATTATATTCGGACCTGTTAACCTGAGCTCTCTTATAAACCAATACAACACCCGTAAATCCGTCCTCCGACATATACTGCATAGCATGCATCTTGTTCTTATCAAATGAACCGAAATCAAGAGGATAGTAATTACCGGTCATAAGCTCTCTCTGAGTATGGAAAAGATTGAAATGCTCCGTGTAATTTGCATAGAAATCCATAAGCACAAGAGGTGTAATTGCAGATCTTAAGGAATATTCGCTTACCGCATTCTGTGCAGTACCTGATATGGGCAGCCAGAAGGATAAACCGTAGGTCTGTGACTGTGTGGCCTCAAAGAGATCGGAATGAACGGCACAGTTGTAGTCACTTCTCCAGAAGGGAATACTGCGATATGTCATTTCAAGATCAAGGCGCTTACCGCCCGATGCACAGTTATCAACAACAAGACCGGGGATATTTTCAACAACATAATCAAGGAAACGATAAAGGTTTGTTACATAATGGTTTTCGCAGATACCTGTTCTGCCATCATAATATTCAGCATCTGCTCTGTGCCAGTATTCGATAGGTGCAAAGTTGAAATCCTGACGATAAATGGTAACACCGTTCTCCTTCAATGATTTTGCAATTTCTTCGCAGTAATAGCCAAGAGCCTCCTCATCAGCAAGATTCCACATAATGTTTTCATTGCCGAGATCAATGAGCCATTGTTCCTCGGACATTCCTGCTTTGTGGAATCTGGTGTCGCGAGAAACTCTTTCGGGCTCATACCAAAGCACGTGTCCGAGTCCCTTCTTCTTTGCATAGGAGGAAAGCTCGATAATGCCGTTGTCGTATCTTTCGGTGTCAACTGTCCAGTTTCCTACACCGTCATACCAGCCCTCATTGTAGCTGTACCAGCCCGCATCCATCCAGAATGCCTCCGTTTGTGCAAAAACATCATCGTTTATTCCGTTGAGAATTTCAATGATTTCATCAGAGGTTCTCATTGATGAAGGTCCTGCAACCTCAAGAACTGTATAGTGTTTTTTGGTAACATTGTCAGGATATACACAGTCGGTAATCCAGCGTCTGAACTGATTGAAGCCCTTGAGTGCGTTTTCATTATCATAGAAAGTCAGAGAAACGAGGGGAGAGCGTATTTCTTCATCGGGGAGAAGATATGCATTGAATTCCTGCTGCTTTACTGTAACAGCGGTATTTTTATCCGCCTGTGAAAACTCTGCTTCCCACTGACCTGTCCAGCCGATGCCGAATATGATTCCTGCATCTGTACCGTTAATATTGAAATAGGGAAGATACTTCTCTGTTGGCTTACCTTCATTTCCTGAAAATGTTCTTGGGGAAGAAAGACTTTTCTTTACGAGAGAGAAATCTCCTGCGCTTGTGTCACTTCCGATTGAATAATACATCTGAGCCTTTCCTGTGGCAAAGGATGAATCAAGTGCATAAAAATCGCTGATTACACCTGAATTTGCTTTACCGTTGTTTTTTACATATACTGTCCATTGACAGGAAGCATTTTTCTCAAAAACTGTAGCTTCCACAGTAACGCAAAGACCGTTTTCGTTAGTGAAGCTGATGTATTTTGTTTTACCGCCACGGTAAATTTCTTTTTTTGCATCAGTTATTGTCTTTTTCCATTGTTCGGGGTTGAATTTTTCCCCGTCAACTGAAAATGTAAATGGATATGAAGAATCAGAAAGAAAATTTTTCTCAAACCAATCAGCAGTCATTTTCTGCTCGGAGGAGGTAATACTCATTTCCTCTGCAGTAAGGGTATCGAATTTAAGATTCTTCTTGTATTCAAGAGCCAGGATATTATCCCGGTTGAGCACAAGCAGACCTCCGCAGGATATAACAAAATAAATCAATGCAAAAACGGCATTAAGGATTTTGTATTTATTTTTTGCCCGAATAAAAAATGTAATCAGCAGAAGAATAGCAGATGCCGCGAAAACAAAGGTAAATGTTTTTGTAATAACATATTCATTGTCAGTATTAGTCTGGTTGATTTTTTCATTCAAGCCCCATATTACACCGTGCACAAGTCCGTTACCGGCAAAGAATGTAATGATTTTTCCGGGTAGTCCTGATTTGGGGATGGCAGACTGTACAAACAGAAGCATAAACCAACCGAGGGCAATACCGGTTAAGCCTGTGTAAAGATGTACATCGGCACCGCTGTCCTTGCCGTAGAATATGTACCAGAGGGAGTATGCCGCATAAATAACAAGCCCCAAAAGTACGGTTGTAACGGCAAGTACGATTGTTTGTTCTTTTTTTGCGTTTTTCATAATAATCACCACCATAAAAGATTATAGCATAAATTTTCCGTAAAACAATAATAAAATATTTTTTTAATCAAAAGACTGACTTTGTTTTTGTTGCGGGATTTCAAGTCCCTACCAAATTGTTTACAACAAAAACAGAGTCCACACAGTTGTGTGAACTCATAAATTTATTTGTTCGTATTTTCTTTTGTGGTATTTATCGATGAAACAAGCATAGCACGAAGACTTTTACACTTTGTTTCTAATAATTTGTATTTTTAACTCTTTTACAAGCTCAATTATATCTACAGAAAAATCCATAGATAATTCGGAAAGCTTATCGTTTCTCATATAGTTACTCCAAAACTGAATTTTCAATGAAGCATTTGCTACGCAAATATGAAGCAAATTCGTTTCACGAATTTATGAAGCAGTCGCAAAAGCTCCTATGAAGCGAAGCGCTCATGTGCGAAAGCACGCTTCATAGCCGAAGGCTGCTTCATAACGCAAGTTGCTTAATGCATTTTTATGTGCTTCATTTAAAAAGGCACTTAACGCTATGCGTTAAGTGCCTTTTTCATGGTCCGAGTAGCGAGACTTGAACTCAC
>JAZSCI010000004.1:0-4009 GCA_045602865.1 Acutalibacteraceae bacterium | reverse complement strand
TGTGAAGATTTCAAGCTCTCTGCCTAATTTGTTATGATCGCGCTTCTTTGCTTCTTCTACTCGTGCAAGGTGCTCTTCAAGCTCTGCTGCCTTGGGGAATGCAGTACCGTAAACACGCTGAAGCATTTTGTTATTCTGGTCACCGCGCCAATAAGCACCTGTACAAGCAGTAAGCTTGAATGCCTTTACTCTGCCTGTTGAGGGAATGTGGGGACCTGCACAAACATCAGTAAACTCGCCCTGCTTGTAGAAGCTGATGGGCTCGTTTTTGCCTGCGTGCTCCTCAATAAGCTCAACCTTGTAGATTTCACCCTTAGCTTTCATTTCCTCAATAGCTGCCTGAGGCTCCATCTCAAACTTTTCAAGGGGAAGATCCTCTTTAACGATTTTCTTCATTTCTGCCTCGATTTTTTCAAGTGTTTCGGGAGTAAATGAAACGTCAGAATCTATATCATAATAGAAGCCGTTATCAATAGCAGGACCGATTGCAAGCTTTGCTTCAGGGTAAAGGCGTTTTACAGCCTGAGCAAGAATGTGGGATGCAGTATGGCGGAATGCATACTTACCCTCATCAGAATCAAATGTGAGAAGCTCAAGCTCACAATCCTCGGTAATAGGAGTACGGATATCCTCACTTTTACCGTTAATAAGACAAGCACAGAGATTTCTGTAAAGGCCCATACTGATGTCCTTGCATACCTCTGCGGGGGTAATACCGCTTTCGTACTCCCTTATGTCATCACGAAGCTTGATTTTTACCATAGTAATCATTTCCTTTCATATATGTTTGTAATAATTTGTAAAAATAAAAAATCCCATACGCATACCAATGCGTATGGGATGAAGCATAGCTCCACGGTTCCACCCAAATTACAGCAATACTGCTGTCACTCGAAAAGTCGTAACGGGACTCAGGCGGCAGTGCTTATCTTTCGCTTCGCACCGCACTCGGAAGTGGTCTTCGGGAAATCCGCCCTTGTGCCTTTCACCAACCGGCACACTCTCTGAACGGGAGTGATTAGCCTACTTTCTTCGTCACAGATTTAAAATATATACTGTATGATACACCTGTTTCAGTGATTTGTCAACCGATTATTCCTCGGTGTCTGCCTGAGCAGGCTTTCTGGGTTCTATTTTTCCGTATCGGGATGATGAAGCAGCATCAATCTTCTGCTCTCTGTTTTCTGCACTCTGAGCAGGTACATAAGGAGCCTTCTTCTCACGAGGTCCTCTGCGGTCATCTCTGCGGAAATTCTTTCTGTCTCCGTCAGTAGTGATAACAACTCTTCTTCTGTCGCCCTCACCTACAGAGTGGGATGTTACGCCCTCAATCTCCTGAATAGCGGTATGAATAATTCTGCGCTCATAGGGATTCATAGGCTCAAGAGATGCACTTCTGCCGTATTTGATAACACGATGTGCCTGTCTTCTTGCAAGACCGCGAAGAGTCTCCTCACGGCGCTTTCTGTAATCTCCGACATTAAGAGAAACTCTCTTGTTGTTGTCATCTGAACGGTTTACAAAAAGTCTGGTAAGATACTGTAATGCATCAAGAGTTTCACCGCGTCTGCCGATAATGTTGCCATAATCCTCTTCGCAGGAAATCTCAAAATAAACTTCCTCTGCAGTTTCCTTGCAGGTAACTGCTACATTCTCAAAGCCCATACCATTAAGCATACTCTTAAGATATGCTGTAGCTTCGTTTTCCTTTGCCTCGATTGTGCTAAGGTCAATCTGAGGAGCAGCCTTTGCAGGCGCTTCCTTCTTGGGAGCCTCCTTCTTTGGAGCAGCCTTTGCGGGTGCCTCCTTGGGAGTCTGCGCCTTTTTCTCTACGGGCTTCTCCTTAGCGGGAGCTTTCTTCTCCTCACGGGGCTTTGCCTCTGCTTTAGCAGGCTTTTCCTTTATGCCATCATCATAAAATGCTCTGACCTTTGCATCAGAACCACCGAAAAGACCAAGAATTTTCTTTTTCGGCATAGTAACCTCAAATTCAATTTTAGCATCAATAGGTGCATTGAGGGCAGAAAGAGCAATATTTCTTGCTTCCTCAACGGTAGATGCTGTACCGATAGCTTCCTTTATCATAATTACTCCTTATTTCTTTCGTTTTTAACGCGCAGCTTTGCAATATTCTCCTTAGAACGTCTTACAACAGTTTCATCAACCATCTGCTGAGCTATGACTTTCTGAGGCTTGATAACACTGGTAAGAACAACCTGCTGTACAAATGAAATCAGGTTTGAAATAAACCAATAGAAGCCTACACCTGCAGGGAACATAAATGTAAATGCAAGTGACATAAGGGGAGACATAAATGTCATACAGCCCATAGAAGGATTCTTTGCCATTTCAGGATTCTGCTTACGCTGGCGCATAAACATAAATACTGATGATGCCATTGCTGTCACAAATGTAAGAATGGGAATAAGCCAGTAGATACTGGGATCGGATTTGTCGGGTGTAACGGAAAGATCAAGACCAAAAATGGTAAACTTATCCTTGAGCGCAACAAGATCTGCAACATCTGTCTCTGAGAGAACAGTAGCGAGCTTCTCCTTATGCTCTGATACACCGCCGAGAATATTAAGCTCCAGCATTCTGCCTGATGCAGATTTGTTCTTTCCTGTTTCGATTACGATACCCATTAAGCTCTGGAGCTTTTCAATGGTAGCATCACCAAAACGAAGAACTGATGAAAGAGGTGTATAAATAACCTCGTAAAGACCGAACATAACTGCCATCTGAATAATGAGAGATGAGCAGCCCATATTAGCCGCACTGAAGCCCTCACGCTGATAAAGAGCCTGAGTTTCTTCCTGAATTTTCTGCTGATTTCCTGCATATTTCTGCCTGATTTTGTTTACCTTTGCATTAAGGCGAACCTGCTTTGCAGAATTTTTCTGCTGACTGATAGCCGTAGGCAGAAGTGCAAGTCTGATAATAACGGTAAGCAGAACAATTGCAAGTATATAGCTGTCTGTGAGACCATAGAAAAGGCTGAGCACCCATCCGAAGGGTACAGCCAGTGTTTCTCTTATAAATTGCATTATTAAAATTTCCTTTCAGATTATAGTCAATCCTACTTTTTCTCCTTTTTGGGAGGTACGGGATCTACTCCTCCGGGAAAAAACACATTGCACCGCATAAGTCGCCCTATGGTGAGAAGCCCACCCTTAAGCGCTCCGTGAATCTGAATTGCTTCAAGAGCATACTGGGAGCAGGTAGGATAATATCTGCATTTAGGACCGAAAAGGGGTGAAATGCGGCGCTGATAAAAGCGAATACATTTCATCAATATGGTTTTCAAGGATTTTCACTCTCCGTAATGAGTAAGCCCTCATTCATAAAAATCCGCTTCATAACATCCTCAACAGTCGTGCTTTTCAGGTACTTTGTCCTTGAACGGGCAACAATAACGAAATCATAGCAAGGCTTAACAGAGGGGCACAGATGTCTGAATGCCTCCTTGATAACTCTGCGTGAACGATTGCGCTGCACTGCATTACCGATTTTTTTACTGGTAGTAATCCCTATACGGCAAATTCCCGCGCGGTTTTTAGCATAATAAACAACCAGCGCAGGATCAGTTACAGCCTTTCCTCTATTGTATAGCCGACGAAAGTCGGGGTTACTGTTAAGTGTAATGAAATCAGACACTTTTTACTCCCGATTCAGCAGAATCAGTATGAAAGCTGCTTTCTGCCTTTTTTACGACGGCGTGCAAGTACCTTGCGACCATTTCTGTCAGACATTCTTTTGCGGAAACCGTGCTCCTTCTGAGCGTGTCTCTTTTTAGGCTGGTAAGTTCTTTTCATTTTTAATTTCTCCTATTCTCTATATTCAGGCAAATTTTTCAGAAGTTTAAGAAGTAAAATAAAGCCTGTAATTAATTTTTTATTGCTACAAACCATACATCCCGATAGTAGCACATAGCATTATATAAGACTTTACCTTAAATGTCAAGTCTTTAATTATAAATTAAAGATGGTATGGAACTGATATAAACAGG
>JAZSCI010000003.1:0-18600 GCA_045602865.1 Acutalibacteraceae bacterium | reverse complement strand
TATAAACACCCATTGAAGCCTTGTTGCTCTTGGGATTCTTGGGCTTCTCCTCAAATGCGGTGATTTTGCCGTCATCATCAACGAACATAAGACCGAAGCGGGAAGCCTCCTCCCACGGAACCTCAAGCATAGCAATTGTACAGGCTGCATCCTTTTCCTTGTGGAACTGAAGCATTTTTGCATAGTCCATTTTGTAGATATGGTCACCTGAAAGAACTGCTACATACTCGGGATTGTAGCGGTCAATAAACTGTATGTTCTGATAAATAGCATTGGCTGTGCCCTTGTACCACTCTGTACCCTCTATCTGCTGATAGGGAGAGAGAATGTGCACACCGCCGTTTGCTCTGTCAAGGTCCCAGGGACCCCCGTTTCCGATATAGTCATTCAATTCGAGAGGCTGATACTGTGTCAGCACACCCACCGTGTAAATACCTGAATTCACACAGTTGGAAAGAGGGAAGTCGATAATCCTGTACTTTCCGCCGTAGGGAACTGCAGGCTTTGCAATGTTCTTTGTAAGAACGCCGAGGCGTGAGCCCTGACCTCCTGCAAGAAGCATTGCGATACATTCTGTCTTTTTTGTCATTTTAGTCACAATCCTTACGAGTTATATTCATTTAATTTTTTTATCTTTTACCGAAGCCCTTTTACCCTTTGTCTTTTCAGGCAAGGGTGCCTCCGCCTTCACGGGAAGGGGCTTCTTTCTGAGATACATTGTACTCATAGGGGGAAGGGTAAGGGAAATGTACTGCTCGTAGCCGTGCATCTGCCCTTCCTGGGGAGTGTAATTTTTCCTGAGTCTTTCTCCCGAGCCGCCGAATTTCCTGGCATCGGAGTTAAACACAAGCTCATAGCCCTCTGCCTCGGGTACGCCTATTCTGTAATCCTTGCGCAGAACCGGTGTAAGGTTGCATATTGCCACAAGTGTGTTGCCCTCTTCATCAGTTCGGGTGAAGGCTATTACGGAATTGTCATTGTCATCGCTGACAATCCAGTTGAAGCCCTCCCAGGAATAGTCAATTTCCCACAGAGGCGAGTTCTTCTTGTAGAACTTATTAAGCTCTCTTGTGTAATCCTGCAGATACACGTGCATTTCGTAGTCAAGAAGAAGCCAGTCAAGCCCCTTTTTGTAGTCCCACTCAATGAACTGTCCGAACTCTGTTCCCATAAAGAGAAGCTTTTTGCCGGGATGTGCATACATATAGCCCAGGAAGGCTCTCACTCCCGCAAACTTCTCATTGTAATTACCGGGGATTTTATTTATCAGAGAGCCCTTGCCGTGAACCACCTCATCGTGAGAGATAGGAAGGACAAAGTTCTCGCTGAAGGCATAGAAAAATGAAAATGTAATAAGGTCGTGGTTGTATTTCTTGTAAATACCATCAAGGGAGAAATACTTGAGAATGTCATTCATCCAGCCCATATTCCATTTGAAATTGTAGCCCAGACCGCCCATAAACACCGGCTTTGAAACCATTGGCCAGGAGGTGCTTTCCTCTGCCACCATAAGCACATCGGGATGCTCACGGAACACCGTTTCATTAAGCTGTCGCATAAAGGCTACCGCCTCAAGGTTTTCATTTCCGCCGTTTTTGTTGGGTATCCACTGACCGTCCTCTCTGCCGTAGTCAAGGTAAAGCATAGAGGCAACCGCATCAACACGAAGACCGTCTATATGGTATTCCTCCAGCCAGAAGCAGGCATTTGAAATAAGGAAGCTCTGCACCTCGTTTTTCCCGAAGTCAAAAATCTTTGTGCCCCACTGGAGATGCTCGCCCTTTTTCGGGTCCGCATATTCATAAACCGGTCTGCCGTCAAAATCTGCAAGTCCGTGGGCATCCTTGGGGAAATGGGCAGGTACCCAGTCAAGAATAACGCCCAGCCCTGCTCTGTGACATTCATCAACAAAATACTTGAAATCATCAGGTGTGCCGTATCGGGAGGTTACTGCAAAGTAGCCTGTCACCTGATAACCCCAGGAGCCGTCAAAGGGATACTCGGACACGGGGAGAAGCTCTATATGGGTGTAGCCCATATTCTTTGCGTAGGACACAAGCTCCGAGGCAAGGTCACAATAGCTGAGGGGGTTTAAGTCCTCATATCTTCTCCAGGAGCCCAGATGCACCTCGTAAATATTAACGGGAGATTTGTATACCGAGCTTTCTCTGCGCTTTTTCAACCAGCTTTTATCCCGCCATTGATAATTCCCCTCAAAAATCTTTGAAGCCGTACCCGGGCGGGTTTCTGCGTGAATTGCATAAGGGTCCGCTTTGAAATTCCTTCTGCCCTCGGGAGTATATATAAGGTATTTATAAGAGTCATAGTTTTTCACACCATCTGCATAGGCTTCCCACACACCGCCTTCATTGAGCCGTGTCATAGGAATTGTATCCTCTGCCCAATCATTGAAGGTGCCTGTAACAAAAACCGCTGAGGCATTGGGTGCCCATACCCTGAAAACGTATTTGCCATCCTCTACCTTGTGCGCTCCTAAAAACTCCTGAGCCTTGAAATTTCTTCCCTGATGAAAAACATACAACGGAAAATCGTTGTAGCCATCATCAAATTTTTTACTTCTCATCCTTTTCACCTCACATTTTCTGATACTAAATCAATATATATGATATCAAATCTGTTGACTTTTTTCAAGGAGTTTTAATATATTTTGTTCAAAGACAAGTTAAAATTTTCCATTGTCCTTTGGTGATTTTGCACAAGTTCTATATGTTTTTTGTCACTTGAAGTCTTATTGACACAGCCCCTTTTACCCTTATTGTCGGAAAAATGCAGAGTTTTTTTGATTTTATTTTCTTTTTCGGAATAATATATCCTGAAAAAGTGGTATTATATAAAAACAAATTAACTGTTTAACTATTCGACAATTAACTTTCCTGCCAAAGCTTCCCACAAGAGGGGTAAAGAGCTTTTGCAGACAAGCCTGACAAAAGGAGCTTTTATGGATTACAGAAAATTAGTTCATCGGCTTATCGGTGTATCAATGGCGCACCGATACCACATTTCCAAGAATGCACGTAAGGCGGGGCTTTATTTCGGTCAGCACGTAATTCTTGATTACATTACCAAGCACAACGGCTGCACGCAGATAGACCTTGCAAATGCTTTGTTCATTTCCGCCCCAAGTGTTGCCACCTCTCTCAAGAGGCTTGAGAAATCGGGAAGCATACGCCGTGAGGAGGACAGTGCTGATGCGCGGAAAAAGCACATATACATTACTCCGCAGGGGCAGAAGCTTATTGAAAGCTTCCGTGCTATATGTGATGAAACGGATTCACGTATGTTTTCGGGATTTTCCCAAGAGGATTGCCTGACTCTGAAGGCACTTCTTGACAGACTTTATACAAATCTTGACGGCGACCGCATACGAAAGGAAGCCGACAAAACTTTCTTTGATAAGGAGGATACATTCTGATGAAAAATCTTATGAAGTATGCAGGAAAATACAAATTTTTCGCCCTGCTCTCTCCGCTCTCCATAATTCTTGAGGTGGTTATTGAGGTTACAATCCCTCTGCTTATGTCGGTAATAGTTGACTGTGGCATTTCAGGTCAGCCCTTAAGCGAAAAGGATAGCTTTGTAGCCGCATTTCTTGCCACCACAAGTCTTGCAGAAAAGCAAGGCACGGACCTTATTCTTTCTCTGGGCGCAGTTATGCTGGCTCTTGCCTGTGTATCCCTTCTTTGCGGTGCTGCCGCCGCATATTTTGCCGCGAAGGCAGGTATGGGCTTCGGCGCAGAGCTCAGATTCGGAATTTTCCGCAAGGTGCAGGAATTTTCCTTCGGTAATGTGGATAAATTCTCCACAGGCTCACTTATAACCCGAATGACAACGGACATCACAATGATACAGAACGCCTTTATGATGGCGGTGAGAATGCTTGTTCGTTCACCTCTTATGTTCGGTATGGCAATATTTATGGCTTTCAGCATAAACAAAAAGCTCTCTCTGATTTTTATGTGTATTGCCCCCCTTATGTTTACGGCAATTCTTCTTATCGGCTCTGCGGCACACAAGAGATTCAAGGCGATGTTCAAGAAATACGATGCCTTCAACAATTTTATTCAGGAAAATCTTATTGCAGTACGTGTTGTAAAGGCATTTGTCCGTGCAAAGCACGAAAAGGATAAATTCAAGGTTTCCAACGATGAGCTGAAGGATGCTTCAATCTTTGCGGAAAAGCTCATTATCCTCAACGGACCTATAATGTCCGTTTCGGTTTACACCTGTATTATTCTCATTCTCTGGGTTGGCTCAAAGCTTATTCTTGGCGGGAATATGCAGTTGGGCGACCTTATGAGCTTCATAACCTACATCCAGCAGATATTTATGTCACTTATGATGGTTTCAATGATTTTCGTTATGTCCGTTATGGCTCGTACATCTATGAAGCGTGTAAACGAGGTCCTTGATGAGGAGCCCGACATCCGCGATGATAATGCAGATGAGCTTCTTTCCGTTGCCGATGGCAGTATCGAATTCAGAAACGTTTCCTTCAAGTACAGCAAAAAAGCAAAGAACAATGTGCTTAAGGAAATCAATCTTAAGATTGAAGCAGGTGAAACAATCGGAATTATCGGTGGTACGGGCAGTGCAAAATCCTCACTTGTGCAGCTGATTCCCCGACTTTACGATACAACCGAGGGTGAGGTGCTTGTAGGGGGCAGAAACGTAAAGGACTACACGCTTAAAGCCCTTCGTGATAATGTATCAATGGTACTGCAGACAAACACACTTTTCTCCGGCACTATCGAGGAAAATCTCAGGTGGGGTGATGAAAATGCCACCTTTGAGGAAATCCGTGCCGCCGCAAAAATTGCTCAGGCAGATGATTTTGTAATGAGCTTCCCCGAGGGCTACAAAACAGAGCTCGGTCAGGGGGGTGTGAATGTATCCGGCGGACAAAAGCAAAGACTTTGCATTGCCCGTGCAATTCTCAAAAATCCCAAGGTACTCATTCTGGATGACTCCACAAGTGCAGTTGATACTGCAACTGACGGCAAAATCAGGGAGGGTATGAAAAATCTTCTTCCCGACACCACAAAAATTATAATCGCGCAAAGAATCAATTCTATTCAGCACGCGGACAAAATAATTGTCCTTGATGACGGCAGAATTGATGATATAGGCACACACGACGAGCTTCTTTCCCGCAACGAAATTTACCGCGAGGTACATTTCTCTCAGCAGGAAGGCAAAATGGAATAAAGAGAAGGGAGGAAACACAAATGGCACACAAAAACACACCACAGCCCAAAAACGGACCCGGTCCCGGCGGAAGAATGAATTATCAGAAGCCGCAGAATGCAGGAAAAACTCTTATGCGACTTTTTTCCTATGTTGTAAAGAATAAGCTTCTTCTCATTCTTGTAATTCTTCTTGTTATTGCAAGCTCCCTTGCAGGTGTTACAGGAACATATCTTCTGACACCTATCATTAATGAAATAGGCGAAATGCTGAACACAGGAAGCCGTGATTTCTCCGTAATTATCGGTTATCTTATAGTATTGGGGATTATGTATATTTTCGGTGCAGGAGCACAGTACGCCTATTCCCGACTTATGCTCAATGTGGCTCAGGGCACTCTGAATCTTCTGAGAAAAGACCTTTTTGACCACCTTCAGGAGCTTCCTATAAAATACTTTGACACCCACACCCACGGTGAGCTTATGAGCCGCTTCACCAATGATGTTGATACTATCCGTGAGGCTATAAGCCAGGGACTTGTACAGACAATTTCCTCACTTATGACAGTAATCGGCATTTTCTGTATGATGCTTTATATCAGTCCTGCCCTCACCTGCCTTATTATAGGTATGCTTTTCATAATGCTTCTTATAATCAAATTCATAGGCAGCCGCAGTGCAAGATATTTCCGCACACAACAGATTGCCGTAGGCAGTGTAAACGGCTATATCGAGGAGCTTATTGAGGGACTTAAGGTTGTAAAGGTTTTCTGCCGCGAGGAAAAGGCAAAAAAGGCTTTTTCTGAAATTAATGAGAATTACCGTAAGGCGGCAACAAATGCTCACACTTTTGCAAGTATACTGATGCCCATTATGGGTAATATTTCATACCTTAACTTTACACTTACCGCCGCCTTTGGTGCATTTATCATTCTTAAGGGCACTGCGGCAACCGGCGGAGCTATGGGCTTGTTCACAGGCGGAATTGCAGGAGCACTTACAATCGGCTCTCTTGCCTCCTTCCTTCAGTACACCCGACAGTTTTCTGCTCCCATAAGTCAGGTTTCTCAGCAGATGAACAACATTCTCGCCGCCCTTGCAGGTGCAGAGAGAATTTTCGAGATAATTGATGAAAAACCCGAAGAGGATGAGGGATATGTAACTCTCGTAAATGCTCTCATCGATGAAAACGGCAACGTGACCGAATCTGAGGAAAGAACAGGACAATGGGCTTGGAAGCACCCCCATTCTGCCGATGGAACAGTTACCTACACTCCCCTTAAGGGTGATGTGCGCTTCCACAATGTTACCTTCTCATACAACGGCAAGAAAACAGTTCTCAAAAATGTTTCCCTTTACGCAAAGCCGGGACAGAAAATCGCCTTTGTAGGCTCAACCGGTGCAGGTAAAACAACTATCACCAACCTGATTAACCGCTTCTATGACATTCAGGAGGGCAAAATCACCTATGATGGCATTAATATAAAGAAAATCAAAAAGCAGGATTTGCGCCGTTCACTTGCTATGGTGCTTCAGGACACACATCTGTTTACGGGCACAGTTGAGGAAAACATCCGTTACGGAAAGCTTGATGCTACCCACGAGGAAATTGTGGAAGCGGCAAAGCTTGCCAATGCTCACAGCTTCATTTCCCGACTTCCCGATGGCTATGACACAATGCTCACAGGTGACGGAAGCAACCTTTCACAAGGTCAAAGGCAGCTTCTTGCTATTGCCCGTGCAGCAGTAGCAAATCCCCCCGTGCTTATTCTTGATGAGGCTACAAGCTCAATTGACACCCGCACGGAAAGACTTATTGAAAAGGGTATGGACACCCTTATGGAAAACAAAACTGTTTTCGTAATTGCCCACAGACTTTCAACAGTCAGAAACTCCAATGCAATTATGGTTCTTGAAAACGGAGAAATTATCGAAAAGGGTGACCACGATACACTCCTTGAGGAAAAGGGCAAATACTATAAGCTCTATACAGGACAGTTTGAGCTTTCGTAATCGGGTTTTAAATCAATTATTCTTAATCCATATAATCAATAAATAAAAGGCGTTACGCCTTAAAAACACACAAGGGATGCAGTAATCGGCTGAAAACTGCATCCTTTTTTATTTTCCATATATGACCTAAAGGTTAAGATTTTGTAATAAATATTGATTATTTTCAATATTTGTTTATAATGTGATAAACGGCTACTGTTTTTTTGCCACAAAAAAATTTTGGATTGAGCGGTACTGAAAATGGAATTTTTATTTAAGTCGGAGAGAAATCTCCAACGGATTAATGATATACGAAAATTTATACTGAGTGATAACTGGATGCTTATTCTCGCATCTATTGCGGGAATATTCGCGGTGCTTCACTCCTATTTCCCAAAGGAATATTTTCATATATGGGGTACGGTTGTTTTAGCTTACATCACAGGCTTCTGCTTCCTTTTCTCGGGTGACATCTTTGCCATGCTGACACCTGCTATGTTTACATATCTCATAGCTATGCGGTGCTATGACTCCCTGGATGAGTTTATGGGTATCGCCTGGGTATTTGTTCCCCTTGCGGCAATTGTTCTGTTCAACCTTATTGCCTACAGAAAGCCAATGAGCACAAAGGGCTCCCAGTTTGTTCCTATGCTATTTGTTTCCATAGCCGTTACCATAGGCGGTGCGGGCTTCATTTCTGCCGAGGATTATTTCTCGGGCACTGCAATTTATCATATGCTTGGTATGGGCTTCGGAATGCTCCTTATGTATTGCTTCTTCTTCTCCCGAGTGGAGATTAACAAGGATTATTCCATTATTGAAAAGCTTACACAGCTTATGGTTGTGGTAGGACTTTTCTGCTCCCTTATGACCTTTGCCCATTACCTTATAAACATTAACCGTGTTATTGACCTGGGCGGTCTTCTTTACATCCGTTGGAGAAACAATGCCTCCACCATTCTTATGATGGCTATGCCCTTTGCGTTTTTCCTGGCAAACAAAAAATCCTATGCCACGGTTTTCGGCTTCATTTTCTACCTTGCAATGCTTCTTACCGGCTCCCGTGGTGGTATGGTTTTCGGCTCTATTGAGCTTGTAACCTGCATTGTAATGTTCATTCTCTATGACCGCCGCCGCAGGCTTGCCTATGCTATTATCTGTGCCTGCTTCGCCTTCGGTGTGCTTATTTTCTTCCCCCAGATTACCCAATTCCTCAACTACACCATCAAGCGGCTTTTCAAGGTGCTCAACGAATTCCTTATAGGCGGTGAGGACACGGAAACCCGCGTAAGGCACTATGCAAGAGGTGTTGAGGATTTCCTGAATCATCCCATTCTGGGTACAGGTCTGGGATATATGGGCAACAGAGATATTTTCAAAAACAAGCCAGGCGCTCTCTGCTGGTATCACTGTGAGCCCATACAGATTGCCGCATCCTTCGGTATTGTGGGAATTGTTGCTTTCATATATCAGTTTATAAAGAGAAATGCCCTTATCTGGAAAAAGGCTACACTTTTCAATATGTCTGTTTTCCTTTCATATTTCAGTCTTGAAATGATGTCTCTTGTAAATCCCGGTATTCTCTGCCCTATGCCCTATCTCCTTCTCACAACCCTGTTTATGGTTATTGTTGAGAAATGTGATGACGGGGAAGCTCAGGAGAAAATCCCCATTCTTAAAAAAATGAAAAAGCTTATGGGAATAAAGAAAAAAGCATAAAGCTCAATATTCATAAAAAACAATCTGCTAAGTAGAGTGTCGTATACTCAACTTAGCAGATTTTAATTTGTATTTTATTATTGTTTAAACATTATTGTTCTTTACTCTCTCGCAGAAATCGGAGCAGGCAGGAACAACAAAGGTAATGCCCTTTTCAACAATTTCAAAGGTGCTTTCGTTTACATACATTGTTTCTCCGTCAACATTAACCGCCGCAGGCTTTGCGCTCTTGATGTTGATTTTCTTACCTCTCTTGAAGGTAGTTATGTCCCAATCAAGGTGAAGTCCCTTTTTGTATTTATTGATAAGGGGAAGAAGAGTTACACGGGGCCCCTTCTTTCGTACAACAATAAAATCAAGAAGCCCGTCATAAGTAAGAGCCTTGGGGGCTGCCATATATCCGCCGCCATACCAACGGGAGTTTGCACCTACACAGAAAAGAATGTCTGTGGTAAAGGGCTCATCATCATCAATGGTAACCGTAAAGCGGCTCTTCATTTTACCTAAGAAGCAGTAGAGCAGAGCCGCAGTGTAAGCCGCCTCGCCTGAAAGGAAGGGAAGCTTTTTGAAGGCTGCCTGCTTTGCACAGATTTCCGCATCAATACCCATAGAGCACTGGTTTATGGCATACTGGTCACCGCATTTTATAAGGTCAAATTCCATAGGAGTGCCGTTTACATGGTCTGCAACATTTCTCAGGCTCTTCTTGTCACCGAAAATTCTGATGAAATCGTTTCCGCTGCCCAGAGGGAATGCGGCAACCTGAGCATTTTTCTTGCAGGCACAGGCATTTACAACCTCATAAAGAGTGCCGTCACCGCCACAGGCATATACACGGATAGGCTCACCCTTGTCAACCTCTTTTTTAGCATATTCATATCCATCGCGGGGTGCCGTGGTTACGTGGATTTCGTAATTGTCAATACCCAGCTCTGCCATAGTTTCCTTAATTCCCGCGGTGCATCTTTCGTGGGAAATGCCTTTTCCGCACACCGGATTTACAATAAAAAGGTGCTTCATAAAAAATCTCCTTTAACGCTTGTGACTTTATAAGGTCTTTAGACATACTTATAGCTTCATTTTATTTGAAATACATATGATAACGGCACTTAATCATACCGTTGTAGAGCTTACGGCTTTTGTCTGCCTTTCTGCCGAAGCACTCCTCAAACTCCTCATCGGGAGTGATTATATAATAGCTCCATCCGTGAGCTTTGTCAAACACTTTGCCCATAGTACGATAAATTTTCTGCGCCTCCTGAATATCAAGAAGTCTTTCACCGTAGGGAGGATTACAGATTACCGTACCTCTTTCGCTGTGCTTTTGGAAGTCCTTTATGTCGCGCACCTCAAAGGAAAGCTTCTTTCCTATAGGAAGTCTTGCGGCATTTTCCATAGCAATTTTAATTGCCTCTCTGTCAATATCCGTGCCGTAGCCTACAAAATCCGTATCAACCTTTTCAAGGCTTCTTGCCCTCTCCTTTTCTTCCTTCCAGATATTACGGGGAAGCACATCAAATCTCTCTGCAGAGAAGCTTCTGTTAAGACCGGGGGCAATATTATGTGCATACAATGCACCCTCTATGAGAAGTGTACCGCTTCCGCACATAGGATCATAAAGGGTGTGGTAATGTCTTACCTTTGCAAGGGCGCACAAGGATGCGGCAAGGGTTTCCTTGATGGGAGCGCCGTTCTGTGAAAGTCGGTAACCCCTTTTGTGAAGACCTTGTCCTGTGGTATCAAGAAGAAGTGACACCTTGTCATTCATAATTGAAAACTGTATCTGATGAACGGGACCGCTTTCGTTAAACCAGGATATTCCGTACTTGCTCTTGAGTCTTTCAACAACCGCCTTTTTTATTATAGCCTGACAGTCGCTTACGCTGAAAAGTGCGGATTTAAGTGAATAGCCCTTTACGGGAAAGGCATCATCCTTTCCGATCCACTCCTCCCAGGGAAGATTTTTTGTACCCTGGAAAAGCTCCTCGAAGGTTTTGGCGGTAAATGTGCCGATTAAAATCTGCACTCTTTCTGCAAAATGGGAGCAGATATTAACCCGGGCAAGCATATTTTCATCACCTGAAAAAAGGACTCTGCCGTTTTCTGCATTTACATTTTCTGCGCCGAGAAATTTCAGCTCATCTGCAATAATTCCCTCTACCCCTAAAAGGCAGGGGATAACAAAATTAATATTCATTTCATTTCCTTTCCTTGTGTAAAAGTGTTTTGCTTTTAATTTTCTTTTTTTATGGTAAATCTGAAGGTCACACCATTATCAAGATTTTCAAAATCGCAGACACAATTGTGATTTTCAGTTATTGACTTTACAATGGCAAGACCTAAGCCGAATCTGCCCTCTGCTCTGGAATGAGCCTTGTCCGCCCGATAAAAGGCAGTGAAAATACCCTCCCTGTCCTTTTCCTCGATATGGCTTCCTGTGTTGAAAACACAAACTCTGATACAGTCCTCAAGCTCCTCAAGTGAAATTTCAACCCTCTTTTCACCCGAGGCGTGGCTGCAGGCATTAAGGACAATATTTGAAAGCACCGTGGTGTACTGACCTTTATCCGCCTTCACCATAAGAGGTTGGCTCCTTCTGAATACTGTATCAACTCCCTTTTCCTCGAATATGGGAGTAAGGGTTTTCAGGAAATCCTCGATAAACTCATTAAGCTCAAACACAGTCATATCGGGCTGCTTTGCTCCCGAGGTATAAAGAGACTGCTCAAGCATATTGAGAACAAGGCTGTTCATTCTGTCTGCCTCTCTCATTATTATGTCGCAATACTCGTTTGCCTCTGTGTTATCCTCTGAAACGGACATTTTAAGCCCCTCGGAATACCCCCTGATAATGGCAATAGGGGTTTTCAGCTCGTGAGAGGCAGAGGAAATGAAATCTGCCCTCATTCGTTCAATCTGTCTTTCCCTCTCAATATCTGCCTGAAGCCGGATATTCTTTTCCTGAAGCTCTCCCAGAGCATTACTCAGGGAGTCGGAAACGGTATTTATGTTTTCAGCAAGCTTTCCTATCTCATCCCTGCCCTTAACGGTGCATTTGCTTGAAAAATCAAGCTTCGCTATTCTGCTTGCCACATTACTCATTTCAATGAGAGGCTTTGTAAACCTTTTTGAGTAGGCAAAGATATACACAAGGGCAAGAATAAGGGCAAAAACCGTGAGTGTAGTTGTTACCCTTGTTGCAATTCTTGCATTTTCGCGGATAGGATCCTTTTGCACAGTTATTTCAATATGATAATTATTCTCAAAATCCTTACCGAAAACTATATACTGAGTGGTGCTTCCCTCTGCACAGACCACATTGAAAAAGCTGCCGTCCTCGTTTTCCGTACGGCTTATAATATTCAGCTTACTGCCGAAAAGCATATTGTCTGCGCCCTCATACAGATAATTATCCTCTGTATCGTACAAATCAATACTGACACCCTTTTCGGTTTCGTTGCGGTGGGCTACTGCATAGTAATCCGCCCCCGCATTCTCAACCTCGGCGGCAATTGTACTGAGGGTGCGCTCCGTATTCCAGGTATAAACGCTTTCCACAAGGCGGGAATTTACAAAGGCAATACCCACAAGGCAGATTACAATTATAGCACCTATTTCAAGGAAAAGCTTTGCCCGTATTCCCAATTTTCTTTTTTTCATTTTATCTCTTTTCCACCTTATAGCCTGTTCCGTAAACAGTTATAATGTTTTTTATTCCCCATTCTCCCAGCTTAGTGCGAAGCCGTGCCATGTGGGAGTCAACTGTTCTCGTGTCGCCCATATAATCCATACCCCACAGGTCATTGAGAAGAGCATCACGGGTGTAAACTCTGCCCGGATTTGCACAAAGCTTACTGAGAAGCCTGAACTCCTTGAGAGTAACCTCAATCTGCTCTCCGTTAAGGAGTATTTCGTGGGCATCCTCCCTTATTACAAGTCCGTCAACAACAATATCCGAGGAGTTTCCCTTTACAAGCTCGGGATTTGCACCCCTTTTCAGAAGCATATCCACCCTTCGCACAAGCACCGCAAGGGAGAAGGGCTTTGTAACATAATCATCCGCACCTGCCTCAAAGCCTGTAATCTGGTCAAAATCCTGGGAGCGGGCAGATACAAGAATTATGGGTACTCCGCTAACTTCCCTGATTTTTTTACAGACCTCCCAGCCGTTAAGCTCGGGCATCATAATATCAAGCATCACAAGACCTATATCGCTGTTTACCCTGAAAAGGCGCAGAGCCTCGGCACCATCCTCTGCTTCAAGGACGGTGTGCCCCTCCTTTTTCAGGCAATCGCCTACAAGCCGCCTTATAAGCTGCTCATCATCTGCAATTAAAATCTTTGACATTTTATCACCTTATAAACCTTTCAGGGGCAGGTACGAATAGCTTCCCTGCCCTTAGAGTGGGTAAAGCGTATCCGAACCCACTCTAACAAAAGCGGTCAGATAATTTCTTTATTGTGTAAGATTACTTTTTCTGTAATCCGCAGGACTTCCCTTGTCCTACGGGGCAAACCTTCATACAAATTCCGCAGACAACACCTCTGCCGATTTTCTGGTACTGCTTTTTCATATATTCACTGCAAATTGCAGGACTGAACATTTCCTCACGGGCTATACCCTCTCTGTATTCCACTCCGAGAATAGCACCGCTGGGACACGCCCTTACACATTTATCACAGCCTATGCAGGGATTTTCCTTCATTACGCCCTCGCCCTCAAGGGGACAATCTGTGAAAAGTGTGCCCAATCTTACACGGGGACCGTATTCTCTGTGAAGAAAAAGGTCGTTTTTTCCGATACCTCCAAGACCTGCATTTCTTGCGGCAGCCTTGTGGGAATATCTTCCGTTAAAGGGTGTGCCGGGCATACTCTGTGAAGCGGCTACTGTTATATAGCGATAGCCCTTGCTCTGAAGAAAAAGCCCTGCCTTAAGAAGGCAACGGTCAATAAAGGCATTTACCGTGCGGTAATGATTGAAATATGTAGGTGTGGGCGCATCTGTAATTTCATCAATTATGGAGTCGGAAAGCCTTACCACTATGCTCACCGCATATCTGAGCTCACCTGTATCACTGTCGGGAATAAGGGAAAAGCCCACATCACTTACGCCCTCATTCAGTAAAAGCTCCTTCAGCTCCTGTTCAAGCATTGTCTGTCCTCATTTTCTCCATACAAAGGAGAACCTTTCTGTTAATGGCCTGACATTCCTCAAGAAATGCCGAGGATTCATCGTAATTTTTTATAAAATCAACGGCGCTCTGTGCCTCGCTCATCATACAGTATTTCTTTTCCCCCGGGGATATGTGGAAAAGCCTTTCGCCCTTTGTGTCATAAAGGCTCAGACCATCTGTCTGTGAAATGCTTTCTATGGTAATTGTGCCCTTGTCACCGATAATCTGTGACACTCCCTGACTCTGTCCGGTTTTTGAGTAGGTTATTGTCACAAGCTTGTCCTCATACTCATAGACTGCCGAGCCGCAGCCATCTGCACCCGTAGAAAGAAAATGCTGAAAAGCCGTGATTTTCTGAGGCTCACCGAAAAGGTCGATTACGGGATATACACAGTAAATCCCCAGATCATTCAGAGCACCCGTTTTCATAAGGGGATTAAAAATATTGGGCATTTCAGGACTTTTTCCGCTTTCGTAATCAAGCAAGAGGGGGTATTTTGAGGAAAACTGAGAAAAATCAATGTTGGCACTTCTTATTCTGCCGATTTTCTCCACCCACTCCTTAAGCACGGCTCTTCGGGGTGAGTGCATATACATTATAGCTTCAAAGTACACAAGAGCTTTTTCCCTTGCAATTTCTGTAAGGGTATCAAATTCCTCTGCAGTTATGGTAATGGGCTTTTCGCAGATTACGTGCTTTCCTGCCTCAAGGAGAGCCTTGCACTGACTGTAATGGCAGGAATTGGGACTTGCCACATACACAAGCTCCGTATCGCTTCCGAGAAGCTCCCCCAAGTCGGAAAAGCTCCTTTGGGCTCCCGTTTCCTTTCGGAACGCCTCGCCCTTTTGCACAGAGCGGGAATACACACCATCCAGAAGAAGCTCACCCGTGAGGGCTGCTCCCTCAATAAATGAACGGGTAATCCAGGATGTTCCTATAACTGAATATTTTATCATAATTCTGCCTCTGTTTTAATTTTCAATATGTAAAAGCTGCTTTACAAAGTCGGGTGTAAGGGTGTTTGCAAAGAAATCAGCCACCTGAGAAAGTCTTTTTGCAGGAAGGGAATCCCAATCCTTCTCGGGAGCAGGCTCAAGCCCCATACCCTTAAGGATATCACAGTAAAATTTCGCATCCTTGCGGAATTGTGTATATTTCAGGGAGTCGCTTCCGTTCCAGCCCGTATGTGCTACTGCCATAAGTCGGGGGAAGCACATATATGACATTTTATCAAGAGTACGGATATATTCTGTCCACACAGGAGATTCCACACCGATTACACTTGCCTTACCAAGGTCGGTAAGCCCTCTTAAGCCCGTAGGATTAAAGGAAAACACGCTTTTGAGAGGGTGCATTCCGTAGGGATAGTCAAGATAATAGGGGGTAAAGCACTCCACAATAAGAGGATTGCCCTTATTTGCCCATTCAACGGAATTTCCCGTTTTGTCCATCCACAAGGCAACCGTAAGGTTGTCGTTGTCCGCATTTTTGCCTCGAAGCGTTTCATTCCAGCAGATTGCCTTTTTACCTTTTTTCTTAAGGTAATATGCAAGCTCATTGGCAAAGTGCCCCTGAAGCTGCTCCATATTTGAAAGAGAAAGCTCCTCTGCACGGGCTCTGCATTTTTCGCAGGAGCTCCAGTTTGCCTTGGGCACCTCATCTCCGCCGATATGGAAATATTTACCCGGAAAAATCTCGCAAAGCTCGTCTATAATATCCTTGACAAGCTTCATTGTGTCGGGATTTCCCGCACAGAGAACATCCTTGAAAATTCCTGCGGTGGTTTTGGCTTCAACGGGCTCACCCTTGCAGGAAAGCTCGGGAAAAGCAGACAGCAGTGCACTTGTGTGACCGGGCACATCAAATTCGGGAATTACCTCAATGTGCCTTTCATCACAGTAACGGACAATTTCACGAAGCTCCGCCTTTGTGTAAAAGTAGCCGTAGGGGGTGTCATCATTCTCCCCTCTGCCGAAATGAGAGCCCTTTCTTACACTTGACACAGTGTTGAGAACGGGATATCTTTCACTTTCCACCCGATAACCCTGGTCATCGGACAAATGGAAATGGAATTTATTGAATTTGAAAAGGGCTGCCCCATCAATCATTTTTTTGATTTCTTCTACGGAGAAGAAATGGCGGCAGGAGTCTATCATAAAGCCTCTGTAAGGGAAAACAGGCTCATCATATATGTATAAAAACGGAATACAACCGCGGTAATTGAGCATAACCTGCCTGAGAGTAAGCTCTGCGTAGTAAAAGCCTGCATCCGAGGAAGCCTCCATAAGCACACCCTCTGCAGAAACTGTAAGGCGGTATGCCTCTGTGTGTGCAATACGGGAGGTCTTAACCTTTTTGATTTCAGGCATTGAGCCCGGTCGGAAGGTCAGCATACCTTTTTTCAGCTCAAGGGTTTTGGGTTGTGGACAAAGATACATATATTTCACCTCGTTTTTCTTCCGTGAGCATACATATTCATTATATATCCTCTTATTGTATACTTATACATAGTAATGATACTATCAATATGCAAAAAAATCAAGAAAGAATTTTCAGGCTATTGGTATATTTTTCTGAAATTCAATTTTGTACTTGCTTTTTCAGAAGCGGTGTGTTATAATGGCTAAGCCTTTCGACTCGGGGCACGGAGTAAGCTTTCAGAAAGCACTCACCTACCGTGGTTCTGGGTTGTTTGGAAAATATTTTAATGAGGTGAAAAAAATGACACAGGCAGAAAAACAGGCTATTATCAAAGAGTTTGCTACTCACGAGGGCGATACAGGTTCTCCCGAGGTTCAGATTGCAGTTCTCACAAAGAGAATCAACGATCTCAACGCTCATCTTAAGAACAATATGAAGGACCACCACTCTCGCCGCGGTCTTCTTAAGATGGTAGGTCACAGAAGAAACCTTCTTGCATACCTTCAGAAGAATGATATCGAGCGTTATCGTAGCATCGTTAAGCGTCTCGGACTCCGTAAATAATTGCTTTTTTCGGGACAAACGGTTTTGCCGTTTGTCCCGTTAGCGGTTTTTTTGAACATTATTTAACTGGTAAAAATCCGTTTTTTAGGGTTTAGCGATAAAGAAAAGTACAAGCCTTTTGTGTTTTTCTTTGTTGCTAATCCTTAGGCGGAAATATATATTTAAGAGAGGTAGAAAAAATGTTTTTTACAGATTTCAAGGTATTTGAAACCGAAGTTGCCGGCAGAAAATTAGTTATCGAAACCGGCAAAATGGCACAGCTTGCAAATGGTGCATGTCTTGTTCGCTATGGTGATACAGAGGTTCTCTGTACTGCTACTATGGCTCCCAAGCCCCGTGAGGGTGTTGACTTCTTCCCCCTTTCTGTTGACTTCGAGGAAAAGCTCTACTCCGTAGGCAGAATCCCCGGTTCATTCGGCAGAAGAGAGGGTAAGGCTTCCGAAAAGGCTGTTCTCACATCACGTGTTATCGACAGACCTATCCGCCCCCTTTTCCCCAAGGATATGAGAAACGATGTAAGTGTTGTTGCAACAGTTATGTCTGTTGATCCTGACTGCTCTCCCGAGATCGCAGCTCTCTGGGGTGTTTCCACTGCTATTGCAATTTCCGATATTCCCTGGGACGGCCCTGTTTCCAGCGTTTCTCTCGGTCTTGTTGACGGCGAGTATGTTATCAATCCCACACTTGACGAGAGAGCAAAAACAGAAATGACAGTTACCGTTGCTTCTACTGACAGCCTTGTTGCTATGATTGAAGCAGGTGCAAACGAAATCTCCAACGAGGTTATGTTTGACGGTATTATGTTTGCTCACGAGGAAAACAAAAAGGTTGTTGAGTTCATCAAGTCAATAGCTGCTGAAATCGGCAAGGAAAAGGTTGCTTTCGAGTCAAACGATCCCAGCGAGGAGCTTTATGAGGCTATCAAGGCTTTCGCAATTGATGATATCAAGGTTGCTCTTGACACAGATGACAAGAGAATCCGTGATGAAAGACTCAAGCCCATCTATGATGCAGTTCACGCAGAATTTGATGAGAAATTCCCCGAAGAGGCAGACAAGATTGAGGATTGCCTCTACAAGCTTCAGAAATTCGTTGTTCGCCGTTGGCTTCTTGATGAAGGCAAGCGTGTTGACGGCAGAGGAATTGATGATATCCGCCCCCTCAACGCACAGATCGACCTTCTTTCCAGAGTACACGGCTCAGGTATGTTCACCCGTGGACAGACTCAGGTTCTTTCAATAACAACTCTCGGCTCTGCAAGAGATGCACAGACTCTTGACGGCATAGATGAGGATGTTGAGAGGAGATATATCCACCACTACAACTTCCCCTCATACTCTGTTGGTGAAACAAAGCCCTCAAGAGGCCCCGGCAGACGTGAAATCGGTCACGGTGCACTTGCAGAGAGAGCTCTTCCCCCCGTTATTCCTTCAGTAGAGGAATTCCCCTACACAATCCGTGTTGTATGCGAGGTTCTTTTCTCTAACGGCTCAACCTCACAGGGTTCTGTTTGCGGCTCAACAC
>JAZSCI010000002.1:0-3882 GCA_045602865.1 Acutalibacteraceae bacterium | reverse complement strand
TATTGGCAATAAGACCACGCATACCTGCAAGCTGACGAAGCTGTGAATCAGAACCACGGGCACCGGAGTCAAGCATCATGTAAATGGGATTGTACTTATCCATTGCATCACGAAGCTCTGCAGAAACCTTTGCTGTACATTTCTCCCAAGCTTTAATGATTGCACGTGAACGGTCATCTGCACTTGAAAGTCCCATCTGGTAATCGCTTTCGATCACATCGATAACAGCCTCTGTCTCTTTAAGGTACTGAGCCTTTTTCTCGGGAATTGTAGCATCACACACAGCAACGGTAATACCGCTTCGTGTAGAATACTTATAACCCTGTGCCTTGATATTATCAAGAACTACTGCAGACTTTGCAGTACCGTGAACTCTGATACAACGCTCGATAATTCTACCGAGAACCTTTTTATTTACAAGCTCATTAATTTCAAGCTTGAACATATTATCAGGATTGCTTCTGTCAACAAAGCCCAGATCCTGAGGAACGGGTGTGTTGAAGATAACCTTACCCAATGTAGTTTCAAGAAGGTGTGAGTACACCTCTCCGTCAACTTCTTTGGTCATACGAATTTTGATGGGCGCATGAATGCTGAGGTCCCCCTCATCATAAGCCATCATAGCCTCATCAACATTTCTGAACACCTTACCGTGACCTACATCATCCTCTTTTTCAAGAGTAAGGTAGTAAGAGCCAAGAATCATATCCTGTGTAGGAACAACAACAGGCTTACCATCAGAAGGCTTAAGAAGGTTGTTTGAAGCAAGCATAAGGAAACGAGCCTCTGCCTGTGCCTCTGCGGAAAGAGGAACGTGAACAGCCATCTGGTCACCATCGAAGTCAGCGTTGAAGGCGGTACATACAAGAGGATGAAGCTTTATAGCTCTACCCTCAACCAGTACGGGTTCAAAAGCCTGAATACCAAGTCTGTGAAGAGTAGGAGCACGGTTGAGCATTACAGGATGATCCTTGATAACAACCTCAAGTGCATCCCATACATCATTACCGCCCTTTTCTACCTTTCTTCTTGCCGACTTAATGTTTATATCACCATTAAGATCCTGAAGTCTTTTCATAACAAAGGGCTTGAAAAGCTCAAGAGCCATTTCCTTAGGAAGACCGCACTGATAGAGCTTAAGTTCAGGACCTACAACGATAACTGAACGACCTGAGTAGTCAACACGCTTACCGAGAAGGTTCTGACGGAAGCGGCCCTGCTTACCCTTAAGCATATCTGTAAGTGATTTGAGAGGTCTGTTGTTGGGACCTGTAACAGGTCTGCTTCTTCTGCTGTTGTCAATAAGAGCATCAACAGCCTCCTGAAGCATTCTCTTTTCGTTATTGATAATAAGGGCAGGAGCCTTAATTTCCATAAATTCCTTAAGACGGTTATTTCTGTTGATAACACGTCTGTAAAGATCATTAAGATCGGATGCTGCAAATCTGCCACCATCAAGCTGAACCATAGGACGGATATCCGGAGGGATAACCGGAATGGTATCAAGCACCATCCACTCAGGCTTGTTGCCTGAGGAACGGAATGCTTCAGCAACCTCAAGTCTTTTAAGAATTCTCTTCTTCTTCTGACCGGCTGCTGTTTCCATCTCTTCACGGAGCTCTTTGCAAAGCACTTCAACATCGATTTCGCTGAGAAGCTTCTTTATTGCCTCTGCGCCTCTTTCGGCAACAAAGGTAGTATCATCATAGTAGTCCTTAAGGTTAGTTTTGATTTCCTCGTATCTCTTTTCATCAATAACGTCACCTTTTTTGACATCAAGGAACTCGCCCTTTTTACCAAGGTCAACAACAATGTATTTCTGGAAATACAGTACACTCTCAAGATCCTTAAGGCTTATATCAAGCATAAGACCAATTCTTGAAGGTGTGCCCTTAACATACCAGATATGTGCAACGGGAGATGCAAGCTCGATGTGGCCCATACGCTCACGTCTTACCTTTGAATCGGTAATTTCAACACCGCATTTGGGGCAAATCTTATTTCTCTCGTTTGTTTTTTTGTGCTTTGCACAGCACTCGTAGCTCTTTGTAGGTCCGAAAATCTTTTCGCAGAAAAGACCATCCTTTTCGGGCTTAAGAGTACGATAGTTAATTGTTTCCGCTTTGATAACCTCTCCCTTTGACCAGCTTCTGATGGTTTCGGGGGAAGCGAGACCTATTTTAATCGATTCAAAATCAACATTAGTATCCTCGGATACCTTTACTGAATCGTTTATCATATATAATTAACCCTCTTCCTTATTAAAATTATAAGTTTGAAGACATTATTCGTCTGTATCCTGACTGTCCCAGTCAGCATCTGTGCCCTGTGTTAAAATTTCAACAGAAGCATCCTCTGCCTGAGCCGCATTTTCATAGCTTGTCAGATTTCCTGTTTCGTTATCCACCACGCCCATAGACTTGGCTTCAATATCTTCATTGAGCACCTGACTTACCTCTTCTGAAATGCCGGGGAAATTTCTGCTACCGAAGTTCTGTCTGAGATCA
The DNA here is from genome assembly GCA_045602865.1 of Acutalibacteraceae bacterium. Classification (GTDB taxonomy): domain Bacteria; phylum Bacillota; class Clostridia; order Oscillospirales; family Acutalibacteraceae; genus DTU089. The sequence goes on along the minus strand of JAZSCI010000002.1, from coordinate 1,375 downwards.
ATTTCGTTGTCCTCGTTATCAAGAACACGAACATCAAGACTGAGTGACTGAAGCTCCTTAACAAGAACCCTGAATGACTCGGGAACACCGGGTTTAGGAATATTGTATCCCTTAACAATAGCCTGATAGGTATTCTCACGGCCTTTAACATCATCTGACTTAACAGTAAGGATTTCCTGAAGTGTATAGGCTGCGCCGTAAGCTTCAAGTGCCCAAACCTCCATTTCACCGAAACGCTGTCCGCCGAACTGAGCCTTACCGCCCAGAGGCTGCTGAGTTACAAGTGAATATGGACCGGTTGAACGAGCGTGAATCTTATCATCAACAAGGTGATGAAGCTTAAGATAATACATTATACCAACTGTAACAGGGTTATCAAATCTTCTGCCGGTACGACCATCGGTTACCCATGTCTTACCGTCTGTGGAAAGATTTGCCTCTGACAGCATCTTACGAATATCTTCCTCGTGTGCGCCGTCAAATACAGGAGTCATAACCTTGTAGCCAAGTGCCTTTGCAGCATAGCCAAGGTGAACCTCAAGAACCTGACCGATGTTCATACGGGAAGGAACGCCAAGGGGGTTAAGAACAATGTCAAGGGGTGTACCATCGGGAAGGAAGGGCATATCCTCAGGAGGAAGAATTCTTGAAACAACACCCTTGTTACCGTGACGACCAGCCATCTTATCACCCACGCTGATTTTACGCTTCTGGGCAATATAAACTCTGACTAATTTATTGACACCGTTTGTAAGGATATCCGGATTCTTTTCCTTTGTATAAACATCAACATTTACAACTGTACCGTACTCACCATGAGGAAGTCTCAGGGAGGTATCTCTTACTTCTCTTGCCTTCTCACCGAAAATAGCACGGAGAAGTCTCTCTTCAGGTGTTGATTCTGTTTCTCCCTTAGGAGTAACCTTACCAACAAGGATATCGCCGGAATGAACCTCTGCACCGACACGGATGATACCATTTTCATCAAGGTTTGCAAGAGCATCCTCACCTACGTTAGGAATATCTCTTGTGATTTCCTCCGGTCCAAGCTTTGTGTCTCTGGCTTCGGTATCGTGCACTTCAATATGAATAGAAGTAAATACAACCTCACGGACAACCTTCTCATTAAGAAGAACCGCGTCCTCGTAGTTATAACCTTCCCAGGTCATAAATCCGATAAGGGCATTCTTACCGAGAGCAATTTCACCTTGATCAGTTGCAGGGCCATCAGCGATTACATCACCCTTTTCAATTCTGTCATTTACAGAAACAACAGGACGCTGGTTGATGCAGGTACCCTGGTTAGAACGCATATATTTAAGAAGCTCATAAACCTCTGTTTCGCCATCATCTGTGAGGACCTCAACAGTCTTGG
>JAZSCI010000001.1:0-6338 GCA_045602865.1 Acutalibacteraceae bacterium | reverse complement strand
TTTTCGTTCCAGTTAATGCGGATGTCAAGCTTTATTTCGTTTCTTTGAGAAAGAGTATACCTTACAACTGCAAAGGATTTTTCGTAAGTGAAAACAGCCTCTGTTACCGTTCTGACATCACCGCTTTCAATTACATGAACGGGCTCTATGGGTTGGAAAAGACACAGATAATCTGCAGTTTCTTCCTTGCTCACAAGCTTGAATTCACCGATTTTGTTTCGCCAGCCGACTGTGGTGTCATTCATATACCAGGGGTCAAAATTATCCTCGTAAACCTCAAGTGAGAAAGCGCCTTCGGAAATAATACTCTTTCCGTTTCTTTCAAAAGCATCAACGAGACCTGTTTGCTTGTTGATTTTAAGCACCGAGTCAGAACCCTTTGGAAGAAGGTGTGTCGGGCTTTCAGGTGCGGTGGGCTTGGGCTTTCCGTTTTCAAGTATGTGGAAGTGGCAATCAAATCTGTTCATTGACATAGGCTTGAGGGTAGTGTTGAAAATAACTCTCTTTCGCCAGTCAAGAGGAAGGGTGCTATGCTCTTTTTCACATTGGGTAGGACAAGGATTGCCGTTTTCATCATAAACTGTGTGCATAGTAAATTCATTGTCATTCCAGTTCTGGTCCCAGAGCATAAATTCGCACATAAAATCACCCTTTATCTCATAGGGATAGGGGTTGTAAACAAATACCGGGATTTTATCACTGTCAGCCTTTTTCTGCCCGGAAGAAAGCGCGAAAAATGCCTTAGCCTTTATACGGGACAGAATTTCAAGGGCATGATCAAGCATACGCAGACTCATTTCTTCGCCGGGCTGAATGGAGGTGCCGGGAAGAATATCATGGAATTGAACTGTAAGTATATCGTACATAGCTTCCGAAAGCTCTTTGCGGGGATATTCCATAAGACCTTCTGATGAGGCGTGTGAGCACATAAGCTCGGTAAGGTAATATGTATTTTCTGCAAGTCGGTATTTCTGTTTTATTCGCACTTGAGTTGTGTAGCAACCCGGTGCCCAGGGCACAAGGCTCTGGGAAAAAACAGGTAACTGATGATATTTCTTTACGGAATCAAGATATTCCTCGGGAGTAGAGTGAATTATAGTGTTGCCTTCTGCCTTTTCGTTTTCAATTAAAGCAGAAATATCATCCAGATCCTTTTTGGAAGGGCCTCCACCGTGATTTCCGATACCCCACAAGCATAGCTGAATATCGTTGTCGGAGCAATCCTCTCCAAGTATTCTTGATATCTTTTCTGCAGCTTTTCCTTTGCCGGAATTGTAGCCGCCTATAACCTTAATGCAGGTAAGCTCAGAGCCGTCATAGCCTGTCCAGATAAATTCGTTTGAAGGAAGTGTGAGAAAGGCGGGGCCCGGTCGGGTTATAAGATAACCATCATATCCGCATTTTTTCATAATCTGTACAAGGCCGCGGGAATGTCCGAAGGGATCAAGGTTAACGGCAACCCGAGGGAGCTTTCCGAATTTATCGTAGAAATAGTTTCTTCCTGATAAAATCTGTCGTACAAAGCTTTCACCGGAGGGCATATTGCAATCGGGCTGTAAATGCCAACCTCCCATTATATGCCATTTACCTTTTTTGACAAGCTCTTGTATTCTGAGGAAAAGAGGGGGATCAAATTCCTCTATCCACTTATATAGCAGAGCTTCGTTGTGGCAAAAAATGAAGCTTTCGTATTCTTCGCAAAAATCAGCAGCTATACGGAAGGTGGAAAGTGTTTCTGCGGCACCTTCCTCCCATTCCCATTGCCACACCGGATCAAGGTGAGCATTACATACAAGAAAAAGTGTTTTGTTCATAATTAAAATCCTTTGCAACGGAAATCAACCCATGCAGAATCCTTTGACATTTCTCCGTTTTCCTTAAAAATATTTTTAGCATCATTGTCGTTTTTTAACCAGGCATCAAACCATTTGATTGCATAGTAGGAATATGCAGAAGCGTTGGTGCAGCAGGTTGTGTGTATTCCCTTGTTGAGGGAAGCATATACTGCAGGACCTTTTGCAACATTATAGGCAGGCTCAACCCATTGTGAAGAAGAAACTACCATATCAGCCGTGCCCGTAAGGAAAAGGGTAGGAGCCGAAAGAGGCTCTGCTTCTTCAAGGTAATTACTGCCTGCAAGAGAGAGTACACAGGAAATTCTGCTATCTGCAACAGAAGCGTTTACAGAGCTTCTTCCGCCTTGGGAATGTCCGATTGCACCTATTTTTGAGGTTTGCAGCTTGTTGTAAAAAATGCTTTGCGAATTATTGCTTTCTGCTATAAGAAAATCAATAGAGGAGCGTTGAGTTGATCCGTCAGCAGACATAGTATCACTGTTTGCAATAACTATGTATCCGCCCTCAGCCATGAGTGTGAGTAAATCCTTGTACATATCGGGAGGACACATAGTTCCGTTTGCCCAGGAAAGTATAGGATATTTTTTGTTGCTTGTTTTCATTTCTGCAGGATAGTATACAATTCTTGTCAGATCGCCGTCTGTGAATGATACTGTCTCAACCCCGGTAGGAGTGGGAGCAGGATCGGTTGCGGGCGGGGTTGATGGTGGGGGCGTGTTGTTCTCCGTTTGGGGAACTACAGAGGCAGAGGCTTCTGCATTGGTTGAGGAAACAGGATTTGTGTAAGGCTGCTCTGTAGCACCTTGAATAGCAACAGGCGTATCGGATGCTGTTGTTGAAGGTGTAGTATTGGACTGGGTTTCGGACACAGTAGCATCTGCATCTACTGAGGAAACAGTAGTTTCCGGAGCAATAGGAGTTGTTGTGCTTTCCTCTGTATCCGACTTGCCGCAGGAGACAAAGGACAGTAAAACGGAAGCTACAAGTACGCAGTCCAATATTATTTTTAGAATTTTCATATACATCCCTCCATATATTTAATTCTATTATAACAAATAAGCCGTAAGTGTTCAAGGTGAATGAAATGAAAAAGTGCCGCTTGCAGATAATGCATTTGCACAAAATAATGCACTGCTTTTTGGTTATTAGTCCCATTATCTTTCATAGTAATATGTGCTAAAATGGTATTGTAATATATTGACAAGGTTTTCGGAAAGAGAGCTTTGTTGTCCTTGTCATATCAAAAAAACAGGAGGAAATGTTATGAAAAAAATAGGTAGCCTTATTTTAGCCACAATACTTTTTTTGAGTATTTTTGTCAGTACCCCTATAACAGTATCGGCATCTGTCATGGATTATGGTGATTTGGGCTCAGGTGTTACCTGGGAACTGGATGATGTTGGTGTTCTGACAATAAGCGGAACCGGTAACATGAAAAACTACTACAATGACTCATCGCCCTTTTACGGGCGGCGTTACGCTATTTTTGAGGTAGTAATATCCGAGGGCGTTACAAGCATCGGTGATTATGTGTTCTATGAATGTGAGTATATTGACAAAATCACAATACCCGATAGCGTTACAAAAATCGGTAACAAGGCATTTTATAAATGCTACGATCTGGAGTCAATTGATATTCCTGATAGCGTTACAGAAATCGGTGGATCGGCCTTTTATTCGTGTGAAAAGCTTGAATCAGTTAAGCTTCCGAATTGTGATGTGAAAATCGGTGAAGGCGCGTTTTCTCATTGTAAAAGCTTGAAAACGATTGATATTCCTCTAAGTGTTACGCAAATTGGTGAATATGCCTTTTCAGACAGCTGGATAGAATCAATTGTTATTCCCGATACAGTTACTACAATTGGCTCGGGAGCATTCTCAGCCTGCAGAAATCTTACACAGGTAGAGCTTCCGAAGGATATAACATCAATCCCTGATTATGCCTTCTACAGCTGCAAGGTGCTGCCCCGGATAGCTATCCCTGAAAAGGTAGAGACTATTGGTGCCTATGCTTTTATGTCGTGTGAAATCCTTGAATCTGTTACAATACCTGATGGCGTGACAGAAATAGGCGAAAGTGCTTTCTCCGCTTGTAATAAGCTTGCTACAATAGAGCTTCCCCAAAGCCTTGTCGAAATTGACGACAATGCGTTCAAGAGTGCTATAGCTTTGACAGAAGTTAATATACCCGAAAATGTTACTCAGATAGGTATGTGCGCATTTTATCAGTGTAAAAGCTTGAAAACCGTTAATATTCCGAAGAAATTAGAATATATGGGTATTTATCCTTTTTATGGTTGTGCAGCACTTTTAGCTATTAATGTTGCAGAGGATAATGCGGTTTATTCATCTGTTGACGGTGTTCTTTTTGATAAGGATAAAACCACCTTATTACAGTACTGTTCGGGTAGCGAAAATAAAGAGTATACTATACCTGATACAGTTACTAAGTTAGATGAGTATTCATTCCGTAATGCAAAAAAACTTGAATCTGTTGTTATTCCTGATAGCGTTACAGAAATTGTGAGCGGAGCTTTTTATGGTTGCCAAAGCCTTTCTTCTGTTGTAATACCCGACAGCGTTACTTCGTTGGGCGATGCAGTTTTCTATAAATGCATAGGTCTTAAAAATGCCGTATTAGGAAGCGGAATCAGAGCATTGAAGGAAAATTTATTTTATGGTTGTACCCAGCTTGAAAGTGTTACAATTCCCAAAAATGTAAGAGTTATACAAGGCGGTGGTCTTTATAGCCCTGATTTTGTGTTCTATGAGGGAACAGAGGAAGAGTGGGCGGATATAAATATTGTTAAACCCAATATTGATGTTGAAGGTACCGCTATTCACTATAACGCTACAGGACATACGTTTTCAGACACTTTTACAGTTGACAGCTATGCTAACTGTACAGAAGATGGAAGCAAGTCCCGCCATTGTCTGTATTGTAACGGAAAAACCGATGTAACGGTTATTCCTGCAGAAGGTCACGACCTTATGGATTGGACATACGATCCTGAGCCTACCTGCACAACGAGTGGCTGGCGTTACAAAAGATGTGCTAATTGTATGGATTTCGTTGAGGCAGAGACTCTTCCCGCAACGGGACATACACCCGGCGAATGGGAAGTAAGTGACTCTACCTGCACATCCTCGGGAAGAAAGGTTCGTAAATGTACCGTATGCGGTGTGAAAACAGATGATGTGTTCATTCCCTCAAAGGGCCATACAGAAAGTGATTGGATTGTAGATGTAGTACCTACTTGTACGAGCTCCGGACAGAGAATTAAAAAGTGTACAGTATGCTCTGTAACGCTGGATTGGGAGACTCTTCCCGCAACAGGTCATATAGCAGGTGAGTGGGAGACCACAAAGAAGGCTACGGTAAACAACCCCGGAGAGAAGCAGCAGAGGTGTACCCAATGTAACACTGTGCTTGATACTAAGGCGATTTCTCAGAAGAAATGTAAGATTCCTGAAATAAAGGAGATTGCTAACAAGGGTTATGGTGTAAGATTTGAGTGGGCGGCTGTTGAGGGCGCAGACTCATATAAGGTATACAGAAAAGTCAGCGGCGGCTCATATAAGAGTCTTGGCACAACAACAAAGACCGCCTTTGCAGACAAAACTGCAAAGAGTGGCACAAAGTATTATTATGTAGTCAAAGCCGTAAATGAAGCAGGTACTACGGAAAAGTCTGCATCAAAGAGTATTCTGTTTGTGGCAAGTCCCGTTATCACGGCAAAAGCCAATAAGGATTATGGTATCAAGATTGTGTGGAGTGCCGTAAAGGGTGCTGATTCCTATAAGGTTTACCGTAAAGTCAGCGGTGGCTCCTATGAGCTTGCAGGTACAACCACCCAAACATATTTTAAGGATAAGAAGGCTAAAGCCGGAACAACCTATTATTATGTTGTGAAGGCGGTAAAGAGCGGCGTAGCTTCATATAAATCCGATTCCGTAAAGATAACCTTCCTTTGTGCGCCTACCATAAAATCGGGAAGTACCACCCCTGACGGTATTTCAGTTAATTGGAATAAAATAAGTGGTGCCTCCGGTTACTATGTGTACCGCAAAGCATCTTCAGGCGGCTGGAAGAAAATCGCTACCGTGAAGGGCGCTTCGAAAGTTAAGTATCTTGATGAAACTCCCAGAAAGGGCGCAACCTATCAGTATAAGGTGAAGGCCTATTACGGAGATTCAGTAAGCTACGGTAGTGATTCTTACAAAATAAAGTGTAGATATTAAATCTCAAAATATGGATAGTCGGCAGCTTCGGCAGTTTTTTTGCAGGTCTGCCGGCTATCCCTTCCTTGTAAAAGGGGAAGCGTGTCGAAAAATGCTTAATAAAAACTTTAATATTATTTGCATAAAAGCTATTGACAAACATATAATTATAGTGTTATAATACTCAAGCGCTCAAGAGAGTAGCATATATCGCGGAGTAGAGCAGTTGGTAGCTCGTCGGGCTCATAACCCGGAGGTCGT